>DAOUGD010000043.1:0-51835 GCA_034429475.1 Anaerolineae bacterium | reverse complement strand
TCGCGGGCGGGGTACCGCCCGCGAAAACACATCTTTCACCTCCGGCCTTCAGGCCGTGAATTTTCATCCAACCGCCGGTGAGCGGTCAGGCGTCAGAAGATTTTGGCTACGGTACACGCGCGATACAGTCTATTTCGACGAGCATCCCCGCGCCGGGCAACACGGCCTGGACGGTGGTGCGCGCCGGGTAGGGCGCGACGACGTATTGCTGGTACACCGCGTTCATCTCGGCAAAGTCGGCCATGTTCGCCAGAAACACACCGACTCTGACGACGTGTTCCCATGACGTGCCCGCAGCTTCCAACAGCACGCTGATGTTCTCAAGAACCTGCTCCGTCTGTTCGCGGATGCCGCCAGGGCGCAACTTCCCGGTCGCCGGATCGGTGGCGCCCTGCCCGGAGATGAACACTAGCGGGCCATCGGCCACGATAGCGGGGGAATACGGCCCGATAGGGGGCGCGCCTTTGGGGCTGACAATAGATTTACGCATGAGGAACCTCCTTTAGTTGAGTTGTGGATACTGAGTGCTTATTGTACTGCGTGAAGCGTGAAACGTGAAACGTGATGGCTTTACAGTCAAGCCATCACGTTGCAACTTCACGTGGGGGGAGATATTAGAACCGATCAATCACCGACACGCCGATTTGCGCGAAGTCGCCCATGGACATCAATTCGGCGATGGATTCTTCGAGCGTGACGGTTTTGCGGATGAGGCGTTTGGGGTCGAGGCGGCCCGCCATGATCATCTCCAGCAGCAGCGGATAGGCGTGGGCCGGCATCCCGTGGCTGCCGAGAATTTCGAGTTCTTTGGCGATGACGAGGTTCATGGGGATGAGGGCGTCTTTGTAGTCCGCCACCATCAGCCCCACCTGAACGTGCCGCCCGCGTTTGCGCAGGCTCAGCACGGAGTTGCGGCACGTCGTCGCGCTGCCCAGGGCGTCCAGCGAGACGTGCGCCCCGCCGCCGGTTAGGTCGTGGAGGCGCTCGATCAGGTGCGGCTCCGTGCGCGCGTTGAGCACGGCGTCCGCGCCGATCTCGCGGGCGAAGGCCAGCGTCTCATCCTTGATGTCCACGCCGACGACGCGCGCGCCGAGTGCGTGCGCGATCATCACCGCCGAAAGCCCCACGCCGCCGCACCCGTGGACGGCGACCCACTCGCCGGGGGCCGTGTGCCCCTGCGCGACGACGGCGCGGAACGAGGTGATGAAGCGGCAGCCCAGGCTTGCGGCGGCCACAAAGTCGAGCGCGTCCGGCAGGCGCACCAGGTTCACGTCCGCGTGCGGCAGCGCGACATACTGCGCGAACGATCCCCACGCCGTGAAGCCCGGCTGGAAGTAGTCATCGCAGATGTGCGGGTGGCCGGAGAGGCACTGCGGGCAGCGCCCACAGCCCACCGCGAAGGGCACGGTCACGCGGTCGCCAACCCGCCAGCGGTGAACTTCCGGGCCGATAGCCTCCACCACGCCGGCCAGCTCGTGGCCGGGGACGTGCGGCAGGCGGACGTCAGAGTCGTGACCCATCCAGCCGTGCCAATCGCTGCGGCAGATACCGTTCGCCTCCACGCGGACGACGACGCCATCCAGCGCGGGCGTGGGATCGGGGAGGGTTTGGAGGGTGGGCGGAGTGGCAAAGGCTTCATAAAGCACAGCTTTCATCAAGTTTCTCCCTAGAAAATGGTCTCAACGGATTGAACGGGTTCAACGGAAAAAACGTCCGTTAAATTCCGTTGAGAGAGATTCTTTATTCAAGGCGCCAGGCTGGCAATGAAGGCGTCCAGCAGGATTTTCAGGTGCAAAAACGCCAGACCGGTATATTCATCACGAATAGGAATGTCGTCCGGGTCTTCGCTCTCTTCCATAATGGCTTCGATGATATAACCCAACACTTCGGGTTCCGGGTAATCTACCAACATTAGCTGGGTTGCGGCATAGAAGTCAACCTCGCTGGCGACTGACATCTTTTCCAACCATTCAACATTGGCGTCTTCCGCCTTTCTGAATTTATTACCGGTGGCCTTACGCAATTTCCGTTCACTCTGGCGCATCATCTGCCAGACAGCGACGCCAACGTAAAGGACAATTTCACGTTCATTCAGGTTGAACGGCATATCATCCAGGTTAACGAGGAAGCCGAAAGCCACCGGCTGCTCTTCCTGCATCTGCTGGATAATGGCCGGCGCGTCGTAGGATGAGGTAGTCGCCATCCTTTGCCAGGTTTCTGTCACAATTTCTTCTGAAATCATCGCGTGGTTCTTCCTCTCTACAATCGTTGCACCGTCAGCCCGCCGTCCACCATAATGACCTGCCCGGTGGAGTAGGGGAAGTCGCCGCGCACAAGGGCCGCTACGGCCTTGCCGATGTCCTCCGGGTAGCCCCAGCGCTTTTGGACGGTCAGCCCTTCGGCGATGAGCTTGTCGTATTTTTCCTGTACGGTCGCGGTCATATCGGTTTGGATGATGCCAGGGCGGATTTCGTAGACGGGGATGGCGAACTCGCCCAGACGCGCGGCCCAGAGCTGCGTCGCCATGCTGACGCCGGCCTTCGAGAGGCAGTACTCCCCCCGGCTCGGCGAGGCGACGGTGGCGGAGATGGACGAGATGTTGACAATGCAGCCGGCGAAGTCGGGCGTTGCGCGCTGCTGCGCGATCATCCAGTTGGCGACGGCCTGGGTGAGAAAGTACGGGCCTTTGAGGTTGATGCCCATCACCCAGTCATAGCTTTCCTCGGTGGCTTCGAGGATGTCGGCGCGCACGCGCGGGGCGACGCCGGCGTTGTTCACCAGCACGTTGAGCCGCCCGAAATGCGATTGGATCGCATCCAGGGCGCGCTGGCGGGCGTCGCGGTCGGTCACGTCGGCGCGGCAGTAGAGCACGTCCGCGCCCAGCGCGCGCAGCGAATCCAGCGCGGCGCTTACCGCGTCATCTGGGTGAACGTCCAGAATAGCAATGTCGCACGGCGCGAGCGGATCGCCCGCCAGTGCCTGCGCGATGCCGAGGCCAATGCCGCGTCCGGCACCGGTGATGAAGGCTACTTTTTTCATGGTGTCCTCCTGTGGGGGAAATTCGTAATTGGAAATCGGTTATTTGGGAGTGTAACGTAAGTTTATCCCTAAGGTTCAACGAAATTCGGTGTGAAAATCTTCCGTGATCATATCACCCCGCTCATTGTAATAAAGAGTAGCGAAACAATATTCTGCGGTGTGAAGCCCATATTGATCTTTCTTAAATTTACCAATAGCCACCAATACCCGATAAGAAATACCCCACCCCACATCATAATATTCTTTAAAGAATGCTTTGGTAACAATATCTACAGGGATATTGATTGGAATAGATACCCATTGTTCATCCAACTCAATTCTTTTTTGACCATCCTCTGCGTCTCGAGCAAGCAGGTTGTAAACATCCTGAAGAATCATCTCATCAGGAAGTGCTTCATCCATAATCTTTATTACCTTGACTGTATCCATAAAGAGTTTCTCTTTCCCTTGAAAGCTACCAAGCCTTGATCTTGACGATGCTTCTACGACTCAACACTAATACCTTGCTACCGCGTCATAAGCAGAATAAAGATCAAGACGAACATAATCGCCAGCAAAACGCGCATAATGATAAGTTGCTTCTCATCCACCGGTTTGATTGCGGCGACGGCTTGGATTCTCAACCCATTTGAAATGCACCCGTTAGCTTGCGCTAAATCACTGGAGACCACCATTACTGTACAGCAATTGTGCGTTGATCCACCCGCCCTCTGGGGAGCACAGAAATTTGACGAGATTGGCACAATCCTGGGGCATCCCGACACGTCCTAGCAGGGTTATGCGCCTCACCTGAGCCATCAGGTCCTCCGACATCCAGCCGGTATCGGTTGCGCCGGGGTTGATGACGTTCGCCGTGATGCCAAGCGCCCTAAATTCCCGCGCCGCCGCGAGCACGATGCGATCCATCGCGCCTTTGCTGGCGCCATACGGAAGGTTGCCGGCCGTATGGTCGCTGGTGATAGAGATAATGCGGCCGGTCCCCGGTGCGCCGCGAAAACGCCGGCCAAACTCCCGCACCAACAGCCAGGTCGCCCGCGCGTTGACCGCAAAGTGCAAGTCAAAGCTCTCGACGGAAGTGGTCAGGATGTCGCTGTCCACCGAGTAGCAATGGGACATCACCAGGGCGGTCACTGCGCCCAGATCGCGCTCGACAACATCGAAGATACGCGCTGCCGACTCAACCAACGACAAATCCGCCTCGACGGCTGTGGTGCGCGCCCCAAAATGCTCCAGATCAGCGCGCAGCGCCGCCACTTCTTCCGGGTTGCTGCCCCAAGGCATTGAGCCGTCATAGGGACGCCAAAAGGTCGTCGCGACGTCCCAGCCCGATTGCGCCAGAGTCAAGGCAATGGCGGCGCCGATGCCAACCGTGCGGCTGGCGCCCGTTATCAGGGCGATGGGACGGTGTGACATAGACGGCTCCTCGTATTCATTGCAACAGGCTAACGGGTTAGCAGCAGGATAAAAATCACGGCGACCATGATCACTAGCAAAACGCGCATGACGATAAGTTGCTGCTCGTCAGCCGGTTTGTTCTCGGCGACGGCGGCTGACGGGGCAAGGCTGTCGGCCTCTTCCACAAGCCGCGCCAGGTACGTGCCAAAGGCGGTCGGCGTCGTCAGGTACTTGTCAGCCAGGCGCTCGATGAGCGTGATTTCTTCGGCGTGTCCTATCGCGGTGATGAGGGGCGTGCGCAGTTCCAGCGCCACCTCCGCCAAACGGGGATGGTCGAAGACTTCCTGCCCCGGCCCGCCGCCGCGCACCAACGCGATGGCGTCGTAGCCCTCCGCATCCAGCGCGCGCAGCGTGGTGCGGATGTCCTCTTCGCTCAGGGTGTTGATGCGCTTTTCGGTAAGCTCGTACCGGGGGTAAGCCTCTCCCAGCGCCGTCAGTACGTCCTGGCTGACAATGCTGGTCACGCCGTAGATGATCGCCAGGCGCGGCGGCTGCTTCTGGCACAGCTTGTTGAGGAGCAACTCGTCCACGTCCCTGGCGGGGGACTCCAGTTTGCGGGCAAACAGGCAATTCACGTCGAGCGTGCCCGCCGGCGCCCCAACACTGGCGGCCACCTCCGTCACCAGAAACACCGGCTCAACGACGCCGTCAGGCCGAAACCCCGTTTGCAGCGATCCTTTGAAAATGTACTGCTGGCCGGATACCAACGTTTGCTTGATGCGTTCCGGCACGCGGATGGTGACGATCTGGCTGGTCTCCACATCTTGCAAGCGGTCGTAATAATAACCTTGATAACAGCGTTTGTTGCGATCCTGATAAATCCCTTGCAGCCGCAGCCCGCCGTTTGCCGGGGGCAGGCGAAACGCCTCGATGACCAGTTGCATCAAGGTAACGGGGGTGTGAGTGTCCAAAGTGATGTTTTCCATAATCATTAGCTCAATTTCGTTTATTTAACCCGACTTGCCATCTTTAGAATAGGACACGGAAAAACACAGAAGAACACGGATTTTTCCCTTAGAATTTGTCCGTGTTCGTCCGTGTTCGTCCGTGTACCATTAAGTTTAGCATCAGATAGCAATTTAGGCTATTGATGAAAGCCCTCAACCAGTTGAGGATTCCGGACTCCCGCCCTTGTTCGGAAGCTCATCTGCCGGTTTCACATAATCCCCATACTGATTCACAATCTTGAACCCCACGGATTCGTAGAGGTTACGCGCCGCCGTGTTGGAAATGCCGGTAGAGACGCACACGCGCGCCATCCCGCGCGCCTGCATCCGGCGCAGTCCTTCGAGCAGCACGGCCCGGGTCAACCCTTGCCGGCGATACGCGGGCCGCGCGCCGACCGGGCCGAAGTCGCCAATCCGGTTGACGGGATCAACCCAGCCGTTCACAAACGCGGCGATGACGCCATCCGGCGCGACGGCCACCACATCCAGGTCGCGGAGATAGCCGGGCAGCCGCATAAACGCGGCGTAGTTCTCGTCGCTGACCTCGCCGACCGTCCACGGCAGCCACACGTCGCGCTGCGCCCCGGCGCGATTGGCAAGCTCAGTCTCACCGGCGAAGGCGCGCACTTGATAACCGGAGGGCGGCACGGGGTCGGGAATCGGCTCGTCCAACGTCCGCAGCATGTTCACCTCGGCAAAGTCGCCGCTGTACCGGAAGCCGTGCTGCTCCAGGAAGGCGATGCGCTGCATGGCATCCTGCCGCGCGCCGGAAACGAGGGGGCCGCCCCAATGTTCTGCGTCGCGTTGGCGAAGGCCTGGGATCCGCGCTTCAGCCCACGCCAGCGCCTCGGCCTCGATGCCGCATCCTTCATACTCCGGCGCGATCTGCCAGTCAAGGGCCGGGTCTTCGGCCAGAATCGCGTAGCCGACCAGCGCGCCTTGCGCGTCGTGCCAAAGGCGGATGTGTTCCTGGGGATTCAGATGGCACGCCACCATAAAGAATCCAAACAGCAACTCGCCGACGTGGGCATAGCGCCAATCGCTGGTGCGCGCTCGCGCCGCCATCAGCAGATCGAGCATTTGCTGTAGATCGTGCTCGGTTTCGTAGAGGCGGGAGGTTAGGGTGGGTATGGAGGAATGGGGATTTGAGTCCATAGGCTGTTTTGCGGTTAACTATGTTGAGGTATTGGCGGCATCACAGCAATCAGCGCTCGCAAAACTTGATTGACTGCATCAGAAGTTTTAAAAACTTCAGCAATGTCTGGATCCAATACTACCAACATTCCACCGGATTCTATCTCGGCTGTGTAACGATTAGGGCGAGCCTTTTGATAATCGAAATGGTATTCAGGCAACATTTCATCGGTTTCATCCACAGCTAATTCTGTTTTTTGAGGATCAGTCATTGAGGTTTTCTTCATAATCTCTTCGCTCCTTGCTGCTGGCTTCTCGGGCGCTGATAATTCGAATGATTTGTGGGCCGCGTGCGGTGAAGTATACCAGTAGCACGCGTTGTTTTTGAGAGTGACCAATGATGATTTCTCATGGTTCGTCAGGTGTAGAATGGAGTTCGTCATCAAAAATACGGGCCAATGGATTGCTAAACACCGTGCTGGCTTCTTCGAAGCTAACGTTGTGTTTTTGATGGTTGCTTCTGGCTTTCTGGGGATCCCACTCAAACCGTATGCTCATCCACAGTTCCTCAATCAGTTATTTGTCCAAGTCCTACGGAACATACACGAAGTTGTCGCCATTTCCAATCCATTGTACAGGATCACCGTCATCTGGCACACACCAAAGACTGTGTTTATCCAATCCAAGGTAGAGATTGTACTGAGCTTTATCAATAGGAAATGGCGTGGTGTCCAGATCAGGGCCAGTAAGTGGGGCAGGTTCAGGAGGTTCCATTGTGGGAGCAGGCACAGGGGTTGGCTCTATGGGCGTTAACTCACCTGTACGCCAATTAAGCATAAATGGCTCCCCATCCCCAGGGCAATCGCTCCCTTGCAAACAAGAAATGTTTATACTTTCATCACCATTCGCGCAGGGGAGACGCAGATTTGTAGCAGTATATGTAAGAATGCGTGCAATTGGAATCTGATCCCCGCTCCAATAACAACCTTCAGAAGGGCAAAGCACATAGTCATAGACCGGATCACTCACCAGGGAAGAATATTGGCCACTTTCAACATCCAGAATGAATATTCCCTGGGAAAATATAGTGGTGTTCGAATCTTGTTCTATGTAGGTTAAATCACGATGTTGATAAAGCAGGTGAGAACCGTCTGAAGTCCAGATAGGGTGGGTATCAACATTTCCTTCGGGAAGAGGCAGTTTTTGCTCTTTCGCCAAACTGTAGCCATACAGATTACTCTCCCAACCACAGTATGGTATATAATTCCACATAAATGCAGTCTGTTGTGGATTCCAGACAATCTGATCCCCCCTACCCCAGCTTCCCCCGATAACTACACTCTCATTCGATTCCAGATCCTTGATACTGGCCATGCTACCCTCACAGTGCCCATAGGTAAATAGAATCTTATTCGCCGATAAAAACTGGAAATAGTGTCCTCCCTTTTCGGTGAGTATTTGTGCTTCATCTGTACGCAGATTTATGATTGCAATACCCCGTCCACAGATATCTTCACCCCAATAGAATGCGACCCATGTACCATCAGGAGAAAATCTAAAATCGCTACACGAACGCCAAGACTTCGTTGGGGAAGCCGGTTCATCACACAACGTGGGGAACAGGTGTGAATACATTTGCTCAGTCTGCGCTGGCAATGGCAAAGCTGTCAAACAATCAATTCTCAGGCTGCCATCTTCTGAACGCTGAATATTCACTGCCTCCTCGGGTCGTGTAAAACGCACACTATAGTGTCCATCGCTTGAAATACCCCACAGAGAAGGGAGTAGATCCCGCCCCCCACGCGCTAGAGCCGCCTGGTGCGCATTTCCAGTGGCAAGAAGTGGATTGAGGCTAGTAAACAGAATAACATCATGCAATACGCCCGAAGTTGGAAATGGCTTTTTTGAAACAGGTTGACATATTCCTGGTTTGGTTGGCGTCGGTTCCAACGTAGGAGTGGCAGTGGCTTGCGGTGTGGGTGTTGGGGTAGGTGTATGCGTTGGAGTAGATGTACGGGTCGGGACAGGTGTACGGGTACGTGTAGGAGTAGGTGTGTAGTTAGGCATCCCTGGTGAGCAATTGGTCAAAAAGAAAGCCAACGATAATACCAACACGAATGTCGCAAATACACAAAAACGCTGTTTCCAATCCCTAATCATCTTTACCCTACTCCCCCAAATATTCCTTCACCAATTGTACTACCGTTTCCCCATACTGTTCTAACTTGCGCGGGCCGACGCCTTTGATGGCTTCCAGGGCCTCCAGGGTGGTCGGGCAGTGGGCGGCGATGGCTTCCAAGACCTGGTTGCTGAAAATGGTGTAGGCCGGGAGTTTGTGCTCCTTCGCCAGCGCCAGCCGCCACGCTTTCAGCTTTTCGAGAAGGGCGGCGTCCGGCTCCGGCGCGGCGATGACTTCGCCGGTCAAGGTGGGCTGCACCAGCACTTCTGGCGCTTCCGGCGGCTGGAAAAGCGCGTCGAGCAGCGTGGGGTCTTGCAGGGCGTCCCGACCGGCGGGCGTCAGTTCCAGCACGACGCCGCCATGCGAGAGCGTCCGGCCCTGCACAAAGCCGCCGGCCTCCAACTGGCGGATCAACTCGGCCAGCGCGGTCTCGGAGCGGAAGGCGAGCGCGCCGTAGCCCGGCTTGCCCTGCGCGTACTCCGGCGTCTTGGCGTCGCCGCGCAGCAGGCGCGTGAGGGTCGCCCGGCCCCAGCCGCGCTGCCCGGCCAGGGCGCGCAGGACGATGAGCGCCTGCTCCCGTTCGTCCGGCAGGGCCGCGTCTGGCGGCGCCTCGTCCACGCTGCCGGCGCAATTGTCGCAGGCCTCGCAATGCTCGATGGTCCGCCCGCCCAGATAGGCGTTGAGGTAGCCGTGTCGGCACCGCGCCGTCTGCGCGTAGGCCGCGATCTCGTCCACGCGCTGCTCCTGGATGGTGGCGTAGCGTTCGAGCAGCGCCGCCACGCGCTCGGCGGCGTCCGCCGGAGGCGGCAGGATCGTCAGCGAGAAATCGCGCCCGGTGGGATGGTAGGCCAGCAGGCCGGCGTCGGCCCAGGTGAGCAGGCGCGGCTCCAGGTCATCCGGCGCGAGTGACAACTGCCGGGCGATTTCGACGAGATTGACGGTGAGCGGCTGGCGGGGTTTCAAGCGCGCCGCGTCCACAAAGGCGACAAAGTCGGCGGGGGCGTCGGCGGGCGGATCGGCGGGCAGGCGGAGCAGCGCGCTGCGCGGCATATCCGGCCCGCGCCGCAACAGCCCGGCCTCTTCCAGCAGGCTGAGGGCCACGCGCACGCGCACGTCGTCGGACGACAGATCGCGCTCCAAATCCGCCGCCGCCACCGGCCCGCTGGGCTGCCCGTTCAACCGCCGCTTGACGGCCGCGTAGACGCCCCGGAGAAATTCCACCGGCAGCAAATCCTCGTGGGCGCGGCGGGTCAGCACGCCCCGGTCGGAGGTCGCGTACATCAGCAGACATTCGGCGGGCAGACCGTCGCGTCCGGCGCGGCCCGCTTCCTGATAATAGGCTTCCAGCGAAGGCGGCGGGACGAAGTGGACGATGAAGCGGATGTCCGGCTTGTCAATGCCCATCCCAAACGCCACCGTCGCCACCACGACGCGCGCGCGGTTCGCCATAAAATCGTCCTGCATCTGCGCGCGGTTGGACATCCCGGCGTGGTAGTACACCGCGTCGAGGCCCTGTCCTTGCAGCAGCGCGGCCAACTCCTCGCAGCGGGCGCGCGTCCCCGCGTAGATGATGCCGCTGCCCGTCTGCGTCTGGCAGAACGCGAGCAGGCGTTGCAGCTTCGCGTCGGTGTTGGCGGCGTAGAAGACGGAAAGGTGTAGATTCGGGCGGGTCACGTCCCCGGCGATGACGCTCATGTCGCCCAGCCGTTGGAGCATATCACGGCGGACGCGGGGCGGGGCGGTGGCGGTGAGCGCGAGCAGCGGCGGGCGGCCCAGCGCCTCCCGCGCGGCGGCGATGGTGAGGTAGTCCGGGCGGAAATCGTGGCCCCACACGCTGACGCAGTGCGCCTCGTCAATCACCAGGCGGTTGAGGCCCGCGCGGCGCAGGATGTGGAGGAACGGCGGCTGGCGCAGGCGCTCCGGCGCGGCGTAGACCAGGCGGAACTCCCCGGCGGCGGCCTGTTCGAGGCGGCGGCGCAGCTCTTCGCCCTCCAACGCGCTGTTGATGGTGGTGGCGCGCGGACGCAGCACGTCCGGCAGGGAATCCACCTGATCCTTCATCAGCGCGATAAGGGGCGAAATAACGAGTGTGGCGCCCTTTTCGGCCAGGAACGCGGGCAGTTGGTAGCAGAGCGACTTCCCGCCGCCGGTGGGGAGGATGGTGAGCACGTCCTCGCCGCGCAGCACCGCCGCGAGGGTTTCCAGTTGGCCGGGCAGCAGTTGGCTGAATCCAAACAGGCGTTGCAGGGCGGCGGGGATGGCGGCGCGTTCTTCGTCCGAAACGGGGATTTGGTCGAAGGTGGACACAAATTCTTCGACGGGCGCGGCAGAACGTAGGGGCGCGGTCGCCGCGCCCTTCTTGGGAGCCGCCGCAGCAGGCCGGGAAACCCCGCCTGCTCGCAATGCCTCCTGCAAATCGCCAAGTTCGGCGGCATAGCGGGCGGCAAGCTGCGCTTCGAGGTCGGCGACACGGGTAGCGTCGCCGCTGGCCTGGAAGTGGTCGCGCAGGTGGCGCAGGTAGTGAACGGGCAATGTCCCTTCCACGCCGGTTTCCTCGGCGGTGCGCAGGAGGCGGACGGCATACGCGGTCGCCGTCACCCAATCGTTGCGGGCGCGGTACACGTCCATCATCCCCAGGATATAGGCGCGGCTCTGCGCGTTCAAGTCGTTGATGTGGCGATAAGCGACAGTTGCGGCAGCCGCATCCCCGCGCAGGAGTTCCACTTCCCCCAACAGCCCCCAAGCCGGGATGCTCTCTGCCATTTCCTGCGTGAGTTCCTGCGCAATCCGGTGCGCCGTTGGGAGATCGTTCAGCGCCAGGTAGACGCGCGCCAGGAGTGACTGCGCCGCAAACGAGTTAGGATCGCGCAACGCCAGGCGTTCCTGCATCACGGGCAGCGCCTCTTGCGGCTTGCCCTCGGCCAGGAACGCCTGCACGCGCAAATCCAGCAACGAGACAAGTGGGCGGTTGCGGGGGATGATCGTATCCAGGCAGGCGTGCAAGTCCGCTACATAGTCCCAGCGCAGCAGGAAATTGAGCAGCCGGTTGCGCTCATTGCTGCGCAGTTCTGGGGCCTGCGCGGCGGTCAAACCGAGGGCGGGGAGGATAGATTGAGAACTTGGCATGAAACCTCCTGGAGTTTTAGATTGAGGGCTTAGGAATTCGCCGTGCTTTCGCCGTCAATGCTATCTCGCTCAGACAGCCAAAAGCGATGATCACCACACTGACCAACATTCGGCTTCCGTTGTCTGATAGGTGCATTTCGAGATATTTGGGGGTGGTACCAAAGGCCAAGTACAAGGACAAGGGCAGCAAAACTATCAGCAGAACCCTGGAGGCAGGCTGAAGCCATCTGATCCAATGATCAGAAGACCGCAGCGCCAAAGCAACATTCACAGGTATCAGAAGCGGAAAGAGCCACACAAACAGGTAAGCAGGAGGCGCTTCCCAAAATGAAAAAATCCTGAAAGGAACAAGCACCCACGAGGGCCGATAATCAGTGATTCCCCGCTCAAACAAGGGCCACCACAGAGAAAGGAAGACCAACCCGGCCAGACTCAAACGAAGGGCACTTTCGATCTTATCTGCTGCTCTCCGGGGCTCCCCACTTTGAAGATTTCTCTTCTCCAGGAATAGAGCGACAGCAACCGCAATGACTCCAGTAACAAAGATTGAACCAAAGTTCCATGTGAGGAAGAAACCAAAGTCAGACCAGTAGTAGGCCGTAATCACGAGAACAGGCGTGATGAATCCGGCCTCGCCACCAGGAGTTATGAAAAGCCCTGGGGCGAGAAGAAGCACTATCCAGATCATACGGAATAGAATGTGCCAATCCTTAGCGAAATACCGACTAATCAGCCACCCAGGCCAGAAGAAGAAGAGTATGACGAACAAGTAGGTGACTATGGTCATAGGGATTGTGCTGAGCAATATTTCTATCATCGCTACATCACTCTGTCAGCAGGGTATTGTTGACTCGATAATCTGGGACGGTGTGGACGCCGACGACGAGGGGCCAGTATTCGCCTTGCCAGGAACGGCTGAGGCCAACCACCAGATAAAGCGTCTGCACGTTGAGTCGGGCGAGGAGGGCGGGCTGATCCAGGGAAAGCTGGCCGCCGCGCGTGTCCAACCACGTCCGGCCTAAGTCGCGCCAGGCCAGGTCGGTCACGGCGACGCCGCGCCGGGAACTGGCGCGCGGATGGTCAGGGACGCCGGACAGGGTGAAGCCCATCCGCGCCTCGTATTTGCCGGAATCGGCGTCCAGGGAAAATTCGGCCCAGACCTGCTCCGGCTGCACGAGGCAGAGCGAGCGGGTCTGGTGAATCAGGACGTCCTGGGGTGCGCGGTCGAGGTGGGCGGCGAAGAATTCTGTGCGGCGGTCGCCCTCCAGGCGGCGCAGCCAGCGAGGGCGCGGATGAACGAAGTCGGCCCGCCAATCTTCGACGTGGGGCGGATCGGGATGCGGCGCAAGCAGGTTCAATTCGATCACGTCATCGCATTGAAACGCGCGGCCGGCGGCGTCGGTCATGTCGCCGGGCAGCACACACTCAAAGTCTCGGACGGGACGCACCCAGCGCAGACCCGTCACAGGATCAGGCTCGCGGTTAAATCCGGCGGCGCAGATGCCGCCGCGCATTTGGGTTAGCGCGAGGATCAGGACTTCTTGGAGTGGCATAGGGCAATTCTTCTCAACGGATTGAACGGATTGAACGGATTAGAAATCTGCTTAATCCGCTAAATCTGCTGACAAAACCTCACAGATGCACAACCATCACGTCGGGCAGATGCGCGGCCCAGTCTTCGGCGACGAGGCGGCGGTGGCAATGGTCCGCCGTCGGTTCGGCGCAGAGCAGGCAGGGGGTGTGATAGCGGGCGAGAACGTCGCGCCCAACGATTTCAGATTGGCGGACGCGCATCAAAGGAATGAACGCCGTTTCGTAGGCCGCCCAATCGCCGGTGGTCTGGTAGGCTTCGCGGATTTCGGGGGTGGGGGCCAGTTCGGGATGGTGTTCGTAGGCGATACCGAAGCCCTCGCGGAGCAGGAAGGCCAGGTCATCGCGCTTGGTGTACCCGGCCAGGTGCGAGGTGTTGAGCAGGCGGACGTCAATCACCGCATCCACTTTTGCGTCGTGCAATTGGTTGATGAACGTTTGCAGGGATTTGCCTTTGTAACCCAGGGTGTAGACAATCATAGGTTTACCTCCCTGCGATTGAAATCGCAGGCTGATATCGAAAGTGCGTTAAAACGCACTCCCAACCCGTTTTAACGGGTTTCGCGTACCAGCGGGGCGTTTCAACGCTCCCGCGATGCCTCAGAACAAGCCAAGCTGCTTCGGGATGATTTCCCCGGCAACGGTTGTCCCGTCCGGCTGGATGTGCCGGACTTCCACGCCGCGCGCCAGGAGTGTCTGCGTGATCAGCAGGTGGCGGTGGCAATGGTGGAAGTCGCCCTCGCTGCACATGATGGCGACTTGCGCCCCGCGCGCCAAATCCAACAGGCGGGCGAGTCCGGCCTGGTAGGTGGGCGTCTCTGCCAATCGCTCATAATTGGGCCGCTCTTCACCGGGATCGTAGAGCGCGCGGTCAGCAGGGCGTCCACCAAGGTTGTCGCCCATGCTTTGGTAGGCGATGCCGGCCTTTTGCAAGGCCGGCGCCAGTTCCTCCCGGTTGAATTGCGGCGTCCAACGGCTGTAGGGCTGGCTGCGCACGTCCGCCAGCAAGGTAATCCCATGCTGATGGAGCAGTTCAATGAAAGCTTCGATGGAATGGTCGCTGTGACCGATGGTGTAAATCTGCATAGCTACACCACAAACATCATCATCCGCAGCACTTCAAAGTAGTCATCGGTGTCGAAGGCGACGCTGTGCGGGCCATCGGCCTTGACGCCGGGGTAGAAAGCGGCGCGGTAGGCGTCGGCATGATTACGATGGTAGGTGATTTCGACGTGGAAGTGCTCCGGCAGGGGGAGGAGGCAGCGGGTTACGTCGCCGCTCAGCGCTTGTTGGACGCCCTCCCGAATGGCGTTGACGGCGCGCGCGGGGTGGATGCTGATGGTGGAGCCACCGACGCCCTCTTTGACGGCGCAGACGCCAATGGCGGGGTTGAAGCTCTGGACGTGCGCGCACAGCCCGGCATCGCCGGAGATGAAGACGACCGGCACGTTTTTAAGCGCGGCGGCGTAGGCGTGCAGCAGAAATTCGGAGGCGTAGACGCCGTTAAGCTTGATGGTGACGCCCAGGTTCATCGTGTGCGCCAGCGGGTTGGCGTCGGATGCGGCCGGCGCGTGATAGCCGATCATCAGGGCCGCGTGGAAGGTTTCATCCAATCCCTGCACCATGCAGAAAGGCTCGCCGGCCCAGCCACGGATGAGGCGCGCTTCCTGCGGCAATCTGCTGAGGATCAGGTTGTTGGCCGCGTCGTGCGCGTCTTTTACCAGAATTTCGGCGGCGCCGACGTTGCGCGCGCCCTCGCAGGCCGCCGCGACTTCCGCCGTCATCTGCTCCCGGAATTCGTCGTAGACAGGCTTATTCCTATCGGTTTCGTCCCAGTACGTGGTTCCGGTGACACCTTCAATATCAGCGCTGATGTAGATTTTCATACAAATTCTCCTTCAAAAGAGGCATAGGAAATGAGTAAGGGGAAATGAGTAAGAAGACTCCGCACTCATTACTCATTACTTATTTCTGATTTCCCGTTACTTCCCCATCGCCTTCAACGCCTGCAAACAGCGCTCCACACATTCCAGCGGCGGATAAGCGTAGCTTTCCTGCTCGACGATGTACCATTCGGTCACGCCGGAGGTTTCGCAGATGCGGAAGATGGCGGGCCAATCCACGTCGCCCTCGCCGATGATAGCGCGGTCGTTAGTCGCGGAGTATTCTTTCAGATGGACGGTCTGCGCGCGGTCGGCGTAGCGTTCCAGGAAGACGACCGGATCGCCGCCGCCGTGGAGCGCGTTGCCGAGGTCAAGCTGCATCACCACGTCGGGGACGGTGTGGCGGGCGAAGATGTCCCACTGGATTTCGCCGTCCATCGGCGCAAATTCGACGTGGTGGTTGTGATAGCCGGTGACCATCCCCTCCGGTTTGAGCTGCGCCGCGATCTCGTTGAACAGCTCGGCGGTTTGCAGCCAGCCGTCGCGGGTCTGGCGGCGCTCTTCGGGAATCCACGGCACGATGAGGAACTTGTTCCCCAGGATGTGGTTGAATTCAATGGTTTTCTTCAGCTCGTCGCCCAACAGTGTATTCAATCCGGTGTGGCAGCCGGCGACCTTCAGGCCCAGGTCGTCCAACATCTTGCGGATGGCGGCGGCCTCGTAGCCGTAGTACCCGGCGAAGTCCACGCCCTCGTAGCCCATGGCGGCGACGGCCTTGAGGGTGGCCGGGAAGTCGGCCTCGCAATCTTTGCGAACGGAGTACAGTTGTAAAGCAATCGGTATGCGCGTCATAATCATTTCTCCTTCACTGTGAAAGATATTTCATCAGCAGATTGAGCAGATTAAGCAGATTTTGGATTTAATCTGCTGAATCTGCTTAATCTGCTGACAGAAACTCCCTTAATGCTACAAAGAACGCCGGTTTTTGCAAATGCGTGACCCACAACAAACACCGGGAGTTTAGCAAACAAACTCCCGGCTTTGCGTGAGTGATACGTGTGGCTACTTCAGCCCCAGCCGCTTAAAGACATACCGCCCGCCGATAAGCAATCCGACGACCGGCAGGGCCAGCGGCAGCACGGCGATGCCGAACCAGATCAGCACTTCAGCCAGGATTTGCAGGGCGGAAACCAGCGTCTTCGAGGCGTCGGCGGCGACGGCAGCCGCGCTCCACGGCTCCGGCGCGGGCGTGGGGGTGGGCGATGGCGTCGGTTCTGGCGTGGGCGCGGGCGGCAGGGCGGGGTTGAGTTGGATGGTGATGGTGGAGAACGCGGAACGGTCGCCCAGGTAATTCATCCGCCCCTTCACCGTCTCGATTTCGGCCTCGACTTTTGCCAGTTCCTCGTTGACGCGCAGCGATTCTTCCACCGTGGTCGCCTGATCCAGGAATTCGCGGATGCGGTCGCGGGTGGCTTCGAGGTTTCCCAGCCGCGAGTCGAGGTCCACGTATTCGTCGGTCACGTCCTGGCCGGCGGCGCGCTCGTCATCCACGGAGAGCGCCAGGCCGCGCAGCCGCCGCATCGCCAGCTCGAAGCGATCCACCGGCACACCGAGCGTCACGCTGGCGTACTTGTAGGACTCGCCGAGCCAATCCTGGAACCACACGCGCGAGCTGATGATGTAGCCGCCGGTATCGCCGACCACCTGCGTCACCAGGTCCAGCGCTACGTCGGTGTCCTCCACCGTCGTCTGCATCTCCGCGTTCTTGATGATCATGCGGTTGGGACGTGACACGACCGAGGGCAGCGCGCTCGCTCCGCCGGATGCGGAGGTGGGCGCGGGGGTGGCCAATGCTTCTACTTCTACGGTCTTTTCAACGACTTTCTCAACCTCGACAGTTTCCATGACGACCTGTGGAGTAGGCGTGGAACACGCCGCCAGCAACAACGCGGACAAGACAATCAACGCCAATGGGATTCGGGTACAGCGCTTCATGATACTCCTCCTATGAATGAATTTGAAATGGATTCCAGGGATTGCGCCCTGTTCATAGGATTCCATGCCGCAACGCGGGGAAAAGTTCACCAAACCGAGAAGAACTTTTTTGCCAGGTTGACTCACAACCGCTTATAGGTAAAATAACTCCATTTTGCAATAAATAGGTTTACCTGGCGCAAAATCTTTATCTGCTCCTCAAAGGAATGATTTTCAATCCCAACAAGGATCCGAACATGAAAACTTTAGTGGTCATACCGTGTCTGCAACACAAGTATACGTTCTCTGCCCCCCTCGCCTGGATGTTCAGCCGTCACGTGGACTGCGTGGATGGCATCTACAGCTTCTCCCTCGACAAGGAAACGGTCCAAAAGTACGATTCTTTTATCGTAGAACTCAATTGGTTCATCGAATTGTACGAATTCCAACTCATCGCGCAGTTTATCAAGAAATACAACCCCCGCGCGCGCATTCTGTTTGGGGGCCTCTACAGCCAGCTCAAATACAAAGAGGTGTTTCAGCACGCGCCGGTGGATTACTTCATCAAGGGGGATAACGAGGTGCCCATCCAGCAGTTCGTTGAGGGCGTAGACCCCCGGAAAATTCCCAACATGGTCGGGCGGGACTTCGAGAATCCACAAACGTATGCCTTTCAACAGGAGGATTACCCCTCCCTGGAATTCAACCTGGACTGGTTCCCCGATTTTGCAAAATACTGGCCCGACTTCCCCCATCCGGGCGTTGACATCGCCGTGGATTTCAGCCGAATGCCCCTGCTTCCCAATTACTGGGAAAAGCCGGGCCGGGACCTGCCGCCGCAATTCGAGTGGCGCATCCCGCCCCGGGGCGGCCGGTATCATCTGCCGATGCTGATCACCTCCCGCGGCGCGTGTCTGGCCGCGCACGAGACATGCGACTATTGTATGGGATCCAGACTCGAGTTAAGTCAGGCGATCTACAAACGCCCGCCCCTGGTGATAGACAATGAAACGTGCATCCTGCTCCTGAAAAAGATCGAGAAGAAGTTCAAGCAGGCCACGCTGTTCATCAATGGCCCCTTCATCTACGATTTTTCCAACGAACACTTCGACCTTGAGGCCACCATCGAGATAGATGGCCCCAGCACGGCGAAGGACGTCACCAAAATTCTCCCGGCCTTCCGGGACGCGCGCGTCCACACGGCGATTTATGCCGAAGGGGACTTGGGAACGAAAATCCGCGAAGACCTGGACCAATACGACGCGCTCGAAGACGAGTCCCACAAAATCTACTTCTTCGCCTTTCCAGAAGACGCCGCCAATTATCACATCTCCGAAAGCCGCCGGTTGTACGCAGAACTGGTGCTGCCCGACTGGACGGATTGGAATTTCTACAATGTCTGGGAAAACGCGTGGAAGAGAAGTCGCAACTGGTACTTCGCCACCGGGCAGGTCAACTTCTACCCTCTTCCGCGACAAATCGCCATGCGCGTGATTCGCTTCGTTTTCACCCACGTTGCGTATGTGTTGCACCGCCTCAAGCTCATTGATCTCAAGGAAAAGTTCATTTTGTAACGCATAGAGACTTTCGTTTACCGCCTAGCACACAGAGGGCGCTGAGTTTTTATTTTCTCAGCGCCCTCTGCGATCTCTGCGGCGAAAAAGTTCGACCTGTGCGATAGCATTACTGAATAGCCTATTTTCTGTCAGCAGATTGAGCAGATTTAGCGGATTAAGAAAAAAAATCTGCTTAATCTGCTGATAAATTTCTCCCTATTGCACAGGTTGAAAAAGTTTGAGAAGGTGTTCAGGGTTATTCGGCGGACAAGGGCGGGACAACCGCGATGGGATACGTCGCCGCGCCGATGTCGCCGTCCAGCGTGGAGGCCAACACGGTGACGCGCCACGTCGTGGATAAATCCGGCAGCGGCAGATCGAAGGCGAAGCGCCCGGCGACGTCGGTCACGGCGGCAGGATTCCAGTAGAGCGTTTCCGGCAGGAGCATGCGCAGCGGGTACGCTTCAACGGGCGGTAACGGCGCCGGGGTGACGGTCGGCTTGGGCACGGTCGTGGGTTCCGGCGCGGCAGTGGGAGCTTTAGTTGCAGCCGCGGGCGGCTTGGTGGCTTCGGGGGCTTTGGTGGGTTCGGATGTTACTTCAACTTCCTCCGTTTTCTCAACTACTTTTTCGACCTCCACCGTTTTCTCAATTTCCACCGTTTCTACAATGACCTGTGGCGTCGGCGTCGAACATCCCGCCAACCACCCCAACGGGCCAACGTAGAGGCCGGGGGCGCCGAGCGCGCGTGTGAAGTCGGAGGCGAAGCGGGGGAACGCGGGCAACAGTACGGCCAGCACGAGCAGCAGCAGCGCCAGAAGCGTCGTCAGCCAGCCGACGGCGCGGCGACCGACGAGCGCCAGTCCTTGCCCCCACAGCGCCAGCGCCCCCGCCAGCCCCAGGAACGCAGCGACAAGAAGCGCGAGGAGCCAGCCCGGCAAGTCCGCGCCGCGCGCCGCCAGCACGACGAACGCGCCGCCCAGCACGAGGTAACCCGCCAGCAGTCCGGCGACGAGCTGTGAGGGCACGTCCCGCCGCAGCCAGCCGTGCAGCAGCAGCCCTAGCAGCAGCAGCGCGACGAGCGCCAGCACGCCCACCAACGCCGCCATCCCCAGCAACGGCAGAAGCACCCCCAGCACCCCGCCCACCAGCAGCAGCGGCGA
Organism: Anaerolineae bacterium; assembly: GCA_034429475.1. GTDB lineage: Bacteria > Chloroflexota > Anaerolineae > B4-G1 > SLSP01 > JAKQHY01. Next base: position 31,790 of record DAOUGD010000043.1, on the reverse strand, counting down.
GAGGACGAGCATCGCCAGCAATCCAATCCCCAGGCGGCGCAACGCTTGCCCCAACAAGCCCAAGGGGGACAGTCCGCGCGCGACCACAAGCGCCAGCAGCGCCGGCAGCACGACGAGCGCGCCGCTCAAGGCTCCCGCCAGCGCGCGGCGCGCAGCCGCCGCCGAATCCGGCGCGGACGCGGCGCCATACGCTTGCAGCGAGTAGCCCGCCGTCGGCGCGCCGGCCCAGGCTGCGCGGGCGGCCATGTCCTGCGCAGTGCGGGCATCGGCAGCGGCATCGAGCACGGCGGAGGCGGTCGGGGCGTCTTCCAGCAGGAAGTAGGCGCGGGCGAAGCCGGGCGGCAGCGTGTCGAGCGCGAAGACGGATTCGTCCACCACGGCGATGCCGAGCGCGGTGGGCAAGTTGCCAACTTGCCCTACGACAGAGGTTTGGATTTGCACCTGCGCGGTGTCGCCGGGCGCGTACTGCGGCTGATCGGCGGTCACGTCCACGGCGACGCGCTGCGGCATATCCACCACCACCAGGCGCGTATCCTCCACCGGCTTGCCGTCGGGCGGCACGAAGTAAGCGTGCAGCTCCAGCGCGCCCACCAGCGAAGCGTCCAAATCCAGCGCGAACGTCGCCTGCCCATCCGTCACGGGCGCGGCGAGGACGGCGACCGTCTGCTGCGCGTGGAGCACGTCCAGGTAGAGCGCGTCCACGGCGGCAGTAGTGAACGCTTGCAGGCGCAGCGTCTCGCCGACTTCGTAGGCGGCCTTCTCGGCGCGCAATAGCACGACTTGCGCCGCCGCGTCAGCGTCCAGCGAGAGGGTGGCCGCGCCGATGAAGCCGTCGGGGGTGCGGCCCACCAGGCCCATGTCGCCGCCCGCGCGGGGGACGTAGGTGAAACTCCCCAGGCCGTAGGCGTCGGTCGTCAGCGTGAAGCGGTAGATGTCGGTCATGGCAGTCAGGTCGGCGGAGACGGGTTTGCCGTCGGGGTAGGCGGTGTGTACGTAGACGACGTTCTCGACGCCCGGTTTGAGGCGGCCGCTTTCGGGCACGGCTTTGATGAGGAGCGGGTGACTGGAAACCGGCAGCAGCTTCCGCAGCCCGGCGCTCGGCCCGGCGGCATCGGCGACGGAGACGGCCAGCTCAAGTTGCGCGATGGTCGCCTGGCCCAGATCGGTGGGCAGGGCAAAGGTGAAGGCGAACGCGCCTTCTGCGTCTGTCTGGCCGGTCAATTCGAGGAAGGGCGTGTCGGCGGATTCGGCAGTGGCGCGCAGCGTCACCGTCCCCTGCGCCACGGGCGCGCCGTGGAAGTAGGCGGCGGCGCCGCGGACGGTCACGCGGTCGCCGGGGCGGGAGAAGGCGCGGTCGGTCTCGAAGCTGACGCGGAAGGGCGGCAACGTGTAGTCGCCCACGGTGACGGTGCGCTCGGAGACCGTGTCGCCCAGGGTGGCGCGCAGGGTATAGGTCCCCGGCGGGGCGTCAGCGGCGAGGATCGCATCGGCGGAGGCCACCCCGAATTCGGAAAGGGGGCGCGCGTGGCGGGCGATGGTGCGCCCGGCGGCGTTGATCACGCTGAACGTGAGTTCGCCGGCGGCGGGTTTGAGCGTGACGGCGTCGAGGGCGAGGGCGCGCAGGTGAAGGGTTTGGCCGGGGCGGTAGGCGGGCTTGTCGGGGCTGAGGTAGAGCTTGTAGGCGCGGGCGATGACGATAGGGCGGGCGAGGCGCTTGCTCCCGATGTCCGAGCGGGTTTCCACCACCAATTCGGCGTCGCCGGCGAAGTCCTCCGGCGTCACGAAGGCCACGTCCGCCGTGCCGCGCGCGTCGGTGCGGCCGGCGTAGACCTGCTGCGCCAGCCCCGACGCTTTGACGAGCGAGACGAGGACTTCGGCGCCGGCGAGGGGCAGCGCGGAGTCGGCGCGGCGGACGATGACGCGCAGCGCGGCGCGGCCTCCTGGCGCGAGGCGTTCCTGGCCGAACACCAGCGTCTCTTGCACGGCGGGCGGCCCGGCGGGGGTGACGATCGCGCCGACGTTGAGGGAGAACACGATCAGCAGCACGGCCTGCGCGGCCTGCGCGAGGATGCCCCGACGCGCCCACAGCGCCTCCCACCAGCGCGGGCGCTCCAGGCGGGCGCGCAACGTTTCGCGGATGGCCTGGTCGGCGGCGCGCGAGAGGCGCACGGGCGTCAGCGCGGCGTCCAGCGTGGCGTCGAGGTCGCGCCGCAGGACGCGCAGCTCGTCCAGCCGGACGGCGCACGCCGGGCAGCGCGCCAGGTGCGCGTCCACGCGGGCGCGGTCGGCGGCGTTTAGCTCGCCGTCCAAGTAGGCGAGCAGGTCGGGTTCTACGTGTAGGTTGGTCACATTTGCCTCAATAGGAGGTAATGAGTCATGGGTAATGAGTAATGGGTAATGAGTGGCGAGTAACTCTCACTCATTTCTCTTTACTCATTTCTCATTTCTCTTTACTCATTTCTCACTTCCCCAGTAATTCCTTTAACTTCTGGTGCGCGTTGTAGAGGCGCGATTTGACGGTGCCGACTTTGACGCCCAGGACTTGCGCGATTTCGTCGTAGGAGAGGTCTTGCTGGTAGCGCAGGACGACGGCCGCGCGGTGTTCGTCGGGCAGGGCGTCCACGGCTTGCCACAGGGCGGCGGCGCGCTCGCGGTCGAGGAAGACGGCTTCCGGGCGCTCGCTGTGCGGCGCGGGCAGGCGTTCCAGTTGTTCTTCCACATCGTCCCACTCTTCCGAGGGGAGTTGCTTGCGGCGCAGGCGCATCTTGCAGCGATTGACGGTCACGCGGTAGAGCCAGGTTTCGAAGCGCGCTGGGCCGTTTACGTCGTAGGCGGGCAGAGCCTTGAGCAGGTCGAGAAACGTCTCCTGCGTGGCTTCCTCGGCTTCTTGGGTGTGGCGGAGGACGAAAAAGGCGGTGCGGTAGACGTAGTCCTTGTAGCGGTCGTAGAGCGCCTCGAACATGCGCGGCTGGCCGTGCTGGAAGCGGGTGATGAGGTCGCTGGTGGGCACGCCGCCGATTTCCGCCGCGCGGCTGTTGCCGGTGACGTAGAAGACCCAGCGGGCCACGGACGCCACGGCGGCGTGCAGGGCCTGGGTCAGTCGCTCCCCTGGCGCATAGGCGTTTGTGTTCAGCGCGAAAGCCGTCATTGTGTGTGCTATCTATTCCATGCAGGGTGGTGGGAAAAGGTTCAATGCTATAGTACTGCAATCTGTGGATGAGGCAATTGCACAGAACAAACAACAGAGGGCGAACCCTACCGGGAATCGCCCTCTGTATTTTCTGGAAGAGAAACTACTGCTTGTGTTTCAGGAGCAGGGGGAGGTAGATAGAGTGATTTTGCAACGTAAACACCGCGGCGTCGCTGTCGCGCAGGCCGCCGGGATCGGTGGCAGTAAACACCACTGTCTCAGCGCCGATCCAGTTTGCGCTCGGCGTCGTGATGGTCGCTACCCGATCCACGATTGTTACTGTCAGGGAAATGTTCCCGCTGTACGTCCATACCAGCTCTGCATCAGCGTTGTTGGAATCGCTCACGTAGTCGTCCAGGGCAATCGCGGCGAAGGGTTCCCCGGCGGTGAGGGTCTGATCGGGGATGTCGCCAACCACGGGCGCGGCATTGGCCGCCGTAACGATGAAGGTCGCGGCGTCGCTGTCGCTCAGGCCGCCGGGGTCGGTGGCGGTGAAGATCACGGTTTCCGCACCGATCCAGTTTGCGCTGGGCGGCGTGATGGTCGCTACCCGATCCTCGATAGTGACGGTTAGGGAGATGTTGCCGCTGTACGTCCACGTCAGTTCCGCGTCGGCGTTGTCGGGATCGCTCACGTAGTCGTCCAGGGCAATCGTGACGAAGGATTCTCCGGCGGCGATGGTCTGATTGGGGATGTCGCCAACCACGGGCCCGGCATTGACCGCCGTAACGATGAAGGTCGCGGCGTCGCTGTCGCTCAGGCCGCCAGGGTCGGTGGCGGTGAAGATGAGTGTTTCCGCGCCGATCCAGTTTGCGCTGGGCGGCGTGATGGTCGCTACCCGATCCACGATAGTGACGGTCAGGGAGATGTTGCCGCTGTGCGTCCACGTCAGTTCTGCGTCGGCGTTGTTGGGATCGCTCACGTAGTCGTCCAGGGCAATCGCGGCGAAGGGTTCCCCGGCGGCGATGGTTTGATCGGGGATGTCATCAACGGTCGGCGGGATTTCCACGTCGCCTATGGCGAATACCACAGCATCGTGATCATTCAAACCGCCCGGATCGGTGGCAGTGAAGATGAGTGTTTCCCAGCCAGTCCAGGTGAGTGATGGGGCAACGATGGTCGCCACACGGTCGGTGATGTATACCGTCAGGGAGATGTTTCCACCGTAGGTCCACGTCATTTCGGCGTCGGTGTTATCTACGTCACTCACGTAATCATCCAGATTGATCGCTGCGAACGTTTCGCCCTCGGCGATGAGTTGATCCGGAATGGCGGTTACGACCGGGGCGTCGTTGACAGCCGTGACGGTGAAGGTGACCGCGTCGCTGTCACTTAACCCACCGGGGTCGGCGGCGGTGAAGGTCAATATTTCGCTGCCGTTCCAGTTCGCGTCGGGGATCGTGATGGTCGCTATGCGATTGGCGATGCTCACGGTCAAGGAGATGTTCCCGCTGTAGGTCCAGGTCATCTCGGTGTCCGCATTGTCCACATCAGTCACATAATTATCCAACTGAATCGCCACAAACGTCCCGCCCTCAGTCACCTGTTGATCGGGGATGTCACCGACGACGGGGGCGTCATTCACGGGGGTCACGGTGAAGGCCGCCGAATCGCTATCGCTCAGGCCGTCGGGGTCGGTGGCGGTGAAGACCAGGGTTTCACTGCCGCTCCAGTCTACGCCCGGCGTGGTGATGGTCGCCACGCGCTCCACGAGGCTAACAGTCAAAGCCACATTCCCACTGTACGTCCACGTCAGTTCGGCGTCGGTGTTGTTGGCGTCGCTCACGTAATCATCCAGGGCAATGGTGGTGAAGGTCGCCCCTTCGGCGATGGTTTGATCGGGGATGTTGCCGACGACCGGTGGGATTTCGACTGCGCCCACGGCAAATGTCGCCAGGTCGCTGGCGCTCAGGCCGCCGGGATCGGTGGCGGTGAAGATGAGCGTTTCCCAGCCGGTCCAATTGGGCGATGGCGCGGTGATGGTCGCCACGCGATTGACGATGCTCACACTCAAGGCAGTGTTCCCACTGTACGTCCAGGTCATCTGGGCGTCGGTGTGGTCTACGTCACTCACGTAGGTATCCAGCGCAATCGTCGCAAACGTTTCACCCTGGTTGACAGACTGATCGGGGATGTCGGCTACAATCGGCGCGTCGTTGACAGGGGTGACGGTGAACGCGGCGGCAGTGTTATCACGCAAGCCGCCGGGGTCGGTGGCGGTGAAGACCAGGGTTTCACTGCCGTTCCAGTTCGCATCCGGCGCGGTGATGGTTGCCACGCGATTGACGATATTCACCGTCAAGGCGGTGTTTCCGCTGTAGGTCCACGTCAACTGATCGTCGGGATTGTCTACGTCGCTCACGTAGGCGTCCAGGCTGATGGCCGTGAAGGTCGCGCCCTCGGCTATCGTCTGATCAGGGATGTCGCTCACGACGGGGGCGTCGTTCACGGCAGTGACGGTGAAGACGGCAGTATCGCTGTCAGTCAACCCGCCGGGGTCGGTGGCGGTGAAGACGAGGGTTTCGCTGCCGCTCCATTCTGCGTCAGGCGCGGTGATGGTCGCCACGCGCTCCACGAGGCTCACGGTCAGGAGGACGTTCCCGCTGTACGTCCACGTCAATTGATCGTCGGCGTTGTCCGCGTCACTCACGTAGGTGTCCAGGTTGATGGTCGTGAAGGGTGCGCCTTCGGCTATCGTCTGGTCAGGGATGTCGCTCACGACGGGAGCATCCTGGACGGAATTCACGGTGACGGTGATCCACGCGCTGTCAGTCAGGGCGCCATCGCTGACGGTGTAGGTGAAGGTATCCATGCCGAAGAAGTCCGCGGCAGGGGTGTAGGTGAGCACAGGGCCGGCATAGATAGCCGTCCCATGCGCAATCGCGCCAACGCCGCTCACGACCAACGGGTTGCCATCCAGGTCAGTGTCGTTGGAGGTGACGTCAACCGCCACCGGCACGTCCTCATCCGTGACTGCGGCATCGTCTACGGCGACCGGCGGGTAGTTTTCGTCGGCATCGAGCCAGTTGGGGATGCCGTCGCCGTCAATGTCTCCTGTACCCTCGTCAACGTCAAGCTTCCCGTCGCCGTCGGAATCTTCATCCAGGTAATTGGGAATGTCGTCGGTGTCAGGATCGCCCACGCCCTCGGCGCTGTCGGGAATACCATCCCCATCGGAGTCTTCGTCCAGGTAATTGGGGATGCCATCGGTATCAGGATCGCCCACGCCCTCGACGCTGTCGGGAATGTCGTCGCCATCGGAGTCTTCGTCCAGGTAGTTGGGGATGCCATCGGTATCCGGATCATCTACGCCCTCGGTGCTGTCAAGTATGTCGTCGCCATCCGAGTCTTCGTCCAGGTAATTGGGAAGGCCATCGGTGTCAGGGTCGCCGGCGCCCTCGTCACTGTCGGGAATGCCGTCGCCATCCGAGTCTTCGTCCAGGTAATTGGGGATGCCATCCAGGTCGGCGTCATCATTGGTCGGATCACCATCCCCATCAGCATCTTCGTCAAGGGTATTAATCCCGTCGCCGTCGTCGTCTGCATCAAGGTAGTTTGGCGTGTTATCCGCGTCGGTATCATCATCGGTGGGGTCGCCATTCCCGTTCACGTCCTCGGCCAGGGTGTCCACACCATCGCCATCATCGTCGGTGTCCTGGTAATCGGGAAGGGTGTCCCCATCCGTATCCATTGGAGCGCGGGGGATGTCGCCGGCTTCGACCGCGTCGAGGACCCCATCATCATCGGAATCCTCATCCAGGTAATCCGGGACACCGTCGCTATCGGTGTCCACGGGATGGGATGGGTCGGCACCGACTTCGAGGCTGTTCAAGATGCCGTCGCCATCCTCGTCCAGGGGAACCGTGACGACATGGCTGGCCGTGACCGCATCCCCATAATCATTCGTCGTCGTCAACCAAACCGTGTAACTGGCGTCATCAGAAGCAAATTCATGCGTCAGGGTGGCGGTGGTGGTGATGACCAGGGCATCTCCATTGCCAAAATTCCAGGTGTACGTCACCGGGGTCGTCGCCGAGAGTGGCAGGTAGGTGCTCGTAAAGGAGATTTCCCAATCATTGGTCAGGTTGCCAGGGCCAAATGTGAAGGCGGTTTCCGTGACTGCCTGACGCACGGCTATGGGCAGGGAGAAGGCGGCATTATCATAGGGATTTTCCACCGTCAGCCACACGGTATGTTGTACCGGGTTGGCAAATTGATGGGTGGCGGTAGGGGCATTGGTCACCAGGATGGAACCGTCGTCGAAATTCCAGGTATAGGTGAGCGGTAAAGTGGTGTCAACCGATGTATAGACGGCGACGAAGGTGATCACTTCGCCCTGCATGACGGGTTTGTTAGCGTAGTCGAAAGAAGCCGCCGTGACGGCCGGCCAGCCGGTGACCCAGACATCGTCTACGACCCAGAGGGCTTCAGAACTCGTATCCTCCGCGTCTAGCGTGAAGCGGAATTGAGCCTCCGGTGTTTCGTTAAGGGTGTCCAAACCTACCTGTATGGTGCTCCAATGTGGAGTTGCATTGGTGTACGTTGCCACTTCAGACCACCCTACGCCATCGGACGAAACTTCAACGCGCCCCACATTGTCATCAGACTGCATACTATAACAAGTCTTGAATACCAGGGTCGGGTTAACGTACTGCGCCATATCCTGAGCGAGAACGGACAGAGAACCGCGTTGGTTCAAAGCCTCGGCGGACCAGGCCTGGGTATAGCTGTGCCATCGGTCATTCTGGAGCGTCCAGGGCGCTTCAGCCGCCCATGGTTCCTTTGACTTATCCGTAAGAAGCACGATCTCGTCCCACCCCAATCCATCAGGCCCAGTCACTAAGGGGTAATTGTCATATTGCTGGAACTTGATTTGGAAATCAGGCCCCAGGCTCATTCCCGCTTCGGCGGCTTCGGCGGCCAGGTCAATGCTGTATTGCTGCCAGACGCCGCTTCCCTGAGCAGGGGCATCAAATATGGGATGCCAACGCACGCCATCAGCACTGATGGCAATGCCATCGGCATTGAAATGGCCGGTAAAGTCGGCACCAAATGTGTGGTGTTCATCACCAAACTCCGCGTACCAGAAAGTCAAGGTGACGCCGGTGGTGCCTGAAAGATTCACGGTCCAGATGGCCTCATTGAGGGTATACCCGCCATCTACCACGTCATCCATCAGCAGCGCCTGCGCGCCCCTGGCAACGCCATAGGTACCCGTTATCTGGATCCGGCCCTCAACGGTTGAAGACCATGTCGTCCAATCCGCGCCGAGGGCGCCAGCTTCAAACGTCTCCGCCGCGATTAGGCCGGTCTCTGATTCCATGTTATCCGCAAAAAGCGTTACGGCGGGCGCAGAGGCAACCGCCTCGAAGTCATCGTCATCGTAGGTGGAGGTGGTATAGGCTACATCCACTTTGTTGAGGACGGTATAGGTTTCGCCAGCCAACGCCTTCAGGGCCACCAACTTGTAAGGGCCATCCACCCCGTGCTCATTGATGATGCGGCCATCAAAGGCAAGGGAAAGACTGTGGATGCCCTCGGCCAGGATTTCGGGGGCGACGATAGTCCACGCGATAGGGGCGTCATGCTCGTCAACTAACCATCCCTCAAGCCGGTAGGCCGCTCCACCCTCGTCGGGTTCAACCGCTACGTTGACCGTGATGAGCAGTTGATCGAATTGACCGTCGCCGTCGGTATCCACCCCTCTATCGGTGTAGCCAGTATCGGTAATTGCAAAGGCGGGTTGAATTTCACCAGGGAGGGAAGTCCTGGGCGTTTCGACGCCCAACTGGATAGGGCGGGCGGTAAACGCAGGGATGGTCTCAATCACATACGGCTCTTTGAGGCCGTCTGTGACCTGGCCTTCCGCATCACGGACGTGAATATATAGTGTATAGGGGCCAACCGAGTCGCGCAAGCCATTGAATTGTAAGGAGATGGGCAAGGTGGCGATAGCCGAGGAAATGGCCTGGGTGGCTTCGGAGAGCATACCTTCTTGCTCGCCCAACACAACCCCCTGCACCGTGTAAGCGCCGGATTTCTCAACCTTCAGGTTAAGCTCCAAAACCAGGGCATCCATGTACTCATCAGCGTTGGTGTCAACGGTACGATAACTATATTTTTCCGACAGTGTGGCGGATGCCACCCCAAAATCGCTGAATTGATAAGGGGAGGTCTGATAATCCGGGTCTGCATAGGCTAACGCATTGTCCGCCAAATCCTCCGGAGCGGGCATTTCGACATCGGTGATCCACAGTCCGGTCAACCGATAGGGGCCATCGGCCTTGTGCATATAAATATCCATGCCGTTAAAGGCCAGGGGGATTATCTGTGTGCCCCCCTCAAGGTGAGTCTGCAAGGTCGTTTCGACAAAACCGCCCAACGCGCCACGGAGCCAATAAACGCCAGGCTGCGTGACATTTACCTCGATTTCGAGTACCAGTTGGTCAAAGCGAGCATCACCATCCAGATCAACCCCATACTCCGCCACGACCGGGCCCCATTGAATAGCAAGCCCGGAACCGGAATTGGCCGCGCTGTTCTTGAAGACGGCCGGGAAATACACGAAGTGTCTGGCAGAATGTGCGTCAGTGTTGGCCGAAGGGATGACCAGGTTAGAATTCTGCACCTGGCTGTCGTCGTCGCCAAAATTCCAGGAAGGATGATGGGGCGTGGCCGAGTCGGCGGAAAGCGCAGTGAAGGGCATGGCGGTTGCAACAGGGGTAGCCGCCGCAGCAGCAAGCAGGGTTGAAAGCACCGTGACGTTCGTTGTGGCGCTGCTAGAACCGCCAGCGCAATTAACAACGGTCAACCTCATTGTATAGGTCCCAGCCGCAGTATAGGTGTGGGAACTGGGATTGCACAGATTGCTCGTGTTGCCATCCCCAAAAGTCCAGGAGCAACTTGCCGGGTTTCCAGTAGAGGTGTTGGTTAAGACCACGGTCAAGGGGGCATTGCCCGAGGTAGGCGCTGCATCAAACGCAGCCGCCACCGGGCTACAAATGCGGATATAGTTTTGTTTTGTCTCAGTCGTTACGCCGCCGGCGCCCTGAGCGGTTAAGGTCACTGTGTACGTCCCCGGGCTGCTATAGGTATGCGTGGGATCCGAAGCGGTACTACTTCCCCCATCGCCAAAGGCCCACAGTTGCGTGCGAACATGATTGGTATACTGACCATCGAAGGTCACGAGCAGGGGTAAAACACCAACCGTGGGCGCGCCGGAGAAGTTCACCACGGGGGCCGGCGGGAGGGCCGGCCAATCATTGGGCGGCGAGCCGGTGACGACCGGTTCGGCAGGCCAGTACCAATAAGCACCAAACCGGCTTTCGAACCAGTCCCGGCGCACGATGTTGCCGGTCCGGGTGGTTTTGTTAAGGTCCCAACTCGCCAAACGGAATTCATCGGCGCCGGGATAGTTACTATCACTCGTCCCCACCCAGGGCCAATTTTCATTGGCAGCATACACCCCTTGACCAGTATTGTACCAACCGGAAGTGGTGCGTAAGGGGTTATGCCCCTGGTCATAGAAGGCAGGATACTCGTAACCGGCGCCGGGAGCCGGGGGATCATATTCTTGACAGGCGCCGCCAGAATTCTCATTATACCGGTATCCCCGCGTCACATACCATCCTTGAGTTCCCCCGCTCGGTCTTGTCCATACTTCGGTTGAATGATCAAAAGTGCCGTGCGTCCAGTCCACAAAAACAAGGCGCGCAGGAATTCCCGCCGCGCGGTTGAAAGCAGTCAGCAAATTGGCAATGTTGGTACATTGATTTTCATTGGAGTACATTGGCCCACATCTATCTGGATATAACACACACCAAGAGGTGCCAAGTGGACGAGGATTGCCAAAACAAGTCACACTATCCACATGATCTCCCAGGGCATCCGAAGCACTCCATGTGGTAGTCCTGCCGTTAATGGCCTCCATAACATGACCCTCTAAAATGAGCTGCGTATAATGCTGCGTGTTAAAACGCCAGACATAGCCATGCGTAATCCATTCGTCCTCGGGAATCCAGGAATAATCGTCATGATCATATTCGTTCTTGGTGTTTTCGTAATAGCCAAGTGATGTCTGGTCTCTGGTGCTGGCGGGATCGTCGTCATAGATAAAGGCATCTATAAATGCCGCGCTCCTATCGGTGGGTAACTCAAAAATCACATACAGATTCAAGGATTTGGTCCAGGCGCCCTCTCGCACCGTAATGGTATAAATGCCGACGGTGCCGCCGGCCGGGATGGACACATACCAGCGACCATCACAGGCGTCACGTTCTACGATCAGGGTGGTTAGGCTTGTCAAACTCTTGCCAATTTCAATTTCTGCGTCAGCCGGTCCACCGACAGCAAACGTAGCACCCCGGCGCGCGACCACGGTATTTAGCGCGACATACCGGCTGCCATAGGGCTGCCAGGAATAATACTTCTTAGTTTGCAGCGCATCGTTATACTCCACGTAGATGCCGGGGCTGTGATCGTCGGTGGGGTCGGTGTCATACAATTTCTCCATGCCATCCGTAAGGCCATCGTCGTCAGAATCAGGGTCTAGCGAGTCTGTGCGATAGGCATAGGTGGTGCTGCTGGCATTACGCCAGCCGGCTATCTCGACGCTGTCCGGTAGTCCATCACCATCGCTATCGGCAGACAAATCGGTGGGCGTCGCCGAGGATGTATAGCGAAATAAGACGGCATCCGCGGCCGTGGATAATCCAGTACCTGTACACGTCAAGACAACGTTGCCTCCTGTCCCCGCATCGAAGGGGAACTCTCCCAGGCTGACCCATTTGGCATCCTGGGGGCCGGTCTGATCTATCACAAAAGTACGAGATTCATTCCTATGATTCACTGTATAACGCGCGTCGTAAGTTCGCGCCCCGCTTTTTGTCCAACGCACCAAGACCTCATACGTGCCGGTTACAGGTAAATCGGGCGTCCAGGTCGCCGTAGCGCCCGGTTCGTCCACATAAATGCTAGGAGTGCCCCAATAGCCTTTGCCATTAGTCACGGTCCAGGTTAACGTTGTAGTGAAGCCAGGGTCGCCATTGTCAACAATGACATTATGGACGCCGCCTGGCGTCCAACCATAATTGACCTCCAGGGTATGCAGCAGGGCGTCAACGAAATCATCCACCAGCATGGTTGCGAAAGAGGTGTCAAGCGCAGTGGGCGTCCCTGCCAACGCGATGCCAGAGTCGCCCGTAGCGTCAACCACAAATTGGAAAGCGTCCAGTCCGTTTGACCAATTGGCGTGACGGCCGCCATGGTTGGTGCCGTGATACATAATGGTCGGCCCACCAGTGTAATAGGCAGTACTCCAGGCGTCAGTCTCCCAACCGGTCACATAAGTCGGCAAGACATGCCAGACATCGGCAGCAGATGCAGCGAGCGTTTTGGGATTAGACGTTGCGGCTGCCGGCCAGACGGACTCAGGCGTCGGCCATTCCTGCGCGTGGAAGAGTTGGTAAGAGACGCTATCCTCCCCACGCAGGGCAGCCTCGCCCTTGCGTTCATACAGAGCCTTCAACGTATTGTCTATGCTGCCCAGGTCGGTGATAGTAGTGCCAAACCCAATCTCAGCAATCCGCCCCCAGGCCCGTTCTCCCAGAGTGGCGGGCAAGGCGTCGGTATGGAGGTTGACCAACACTCCACCATCCGCGCCATAGGCAGCCTCCAGGCGCGCAATCATGGCATCCAGTTGATTGTGAAACTCGAAGTAGGCGCCCTGCGCTTCAAGATTGGTTGAGCTGTAGGCTCCCGTATGTCCTACCGGCTGATCAACATTGACGTAATTGCGCTGTCCTTGCTGGTAAACTATGTAAGGTAGATGCCCGGTTCTTTCGTAAATGCGCACCGCCAGCACCCGGTAGAAGTATTCGCGCAACAAAGGGTCTTCAATATCCGTCGAGCCGTTTTGTTGATCGCCGACCGGTTTCCAGCCCCCATGGCCTACCGCCAGCAACAATGGCATATCTCCCTCAAAAGTCTCGACGTATTGTGTGTAATCTGTTTCTTGAGCGTAAAGTACTCCGGGCATTACCAAGAGGGTTAACCAGCATCCCAACATACCAGAGATAAAAACCCGCAAGAATCGAAAAAATGTTGAGGTTCTTTTAAAACCAGATTTACGATGACTCATATAGTGCCTCCAGGATCCATATTCTTGTATTAAATTTCAGACTAGCGCCGATCAGGACACTCACGACGTTGCACACTCTCAAGTTGAACGGTTGAGACATGAGGACCTGTATCGCCCAGGTGTGTAAGGACACTCCATTCCTATTGTATAGGAAGATGGTGAGGAAATGGTTTTTAGAAGGTAAAAGAAATCTTAAAATTCACATAGAGAAAAAAAGAGCGGGTTTCAATCACTATGGATGAACCAATTTTACCCATCCCCATCACCACCGGGAATTAATGGGAATTGCGCAGAATTAACGGCAGGTAGGCGAAGTGTGCGTTCGTAAATCGCGCAACGGTGAAGGATGCCGGGTTCGACTGCCCCGCAGCCAGGTTGGTAGCGGTAAAGCTGGCAATATTGGTGATTGTCGCGCCGGCAAAGCTGTTGTCATTGGTAACGACAACCGTGAAAGTGAGGGTGTAGGTGATGTGGGGCGCAATATCGCCCGGCGTCCAAAGAAGCGTTGTTGGGGACAGGCTGATGGTCGGCGGGGGCAGAATGGCCGAGCCGCCATGCCCCACCCATTCTCCAAACGTCACTCCCGCCGGTAGCCCATCGGTGATATGGACGTCGGTCACTACCGAGTCTCCAGCGTTGGCAAAGGCCAGCGTGTATGTGACCACACTGCCCAATGCTACGGGAGTCAACTCGCCCGTGTCCACCGTTTTCTGCATTGGGGCAGCTACCGGAGAAATCAAGCGGAACAGCACGGCATCAGCCGCAAGCGTCCCTTCAGAAGCGGGCCACATTAAGGACACATTGCCCTCCATGCCGGCAGCAAAGGGGAATGTGCCTAAACTGATCCATCTGGCGTCGTTCTGCACCAAACTTTGATCAAGGGTAAGCGCGTGTGAGCCGTCAACAGAGTTAACTGTGTACTGGGCAGCGTCAGTGTGGTCCTGAAATCCTACCCAACGCACCAACACTTCATAAATTCCCGATTGGGCCAGGTTGGGGGTCCACATAGCTGTCGCCCCCATCGCATCGGCATAGATACCAGGCGTCCCCCAAAATCCCTGGTCGGGGGAACCTTCCCATACACCGGTTGTACTAAAACCCGCAGCGCCATTGTCTACAATGACATTATAGGCGTCCCCTGGCGTCCAGTCATAATTGATTTGCAGGGAATACAGGATTGCATCAATGAAACCATCCATCAATGGCGTGGTGAAGGCCATATCCAGTTGGTAATACGGACCATCAGGATCATAGCCAGGAGCGGCCGGGGACAAACCAATGCCACTCTCCGAAAGATAATTGACCTCCAATTGAAAGGCGTCCAGGCCCTTCGACCAGTTGGAATGATGCCCTATGGTGTTCGTTCCATGATACCGAATCGTCGAGCCGCCATTGAAACATGCGGTAATCCAGTTGTCAGTATTCCAATCTGTCACCCAGGCAGGCAGCACATGCCACACATCCGCCCCGTTTCTCGCCAAAGTTTTGGAGTTGACCGTCGCAGCCGCCGGCCAGACCGCATCGGGGGTAGGCCAATCTAGTCCATGAAAAAATTGATAGGGCACGCTATCTTTCCCCCGTAGCGCCCCTTCTCCCCGCCGATCATACAGAGCTTTCATTGTATTGCGGGTCTGGTCAAGTCCGGTGACAGGGGCCGCGAACCCGATTTCCACAATCCGATCCCAGGGGAGTCCACACCGGCTCGCACTCAGATACGTCGTGTGAGGGTTGACCAACAAGGCCATATCTTCCCCGTACCGGGCTTCCATCCGTGCAATGACGGCATCCACTTGATCGTGAAACGCGAAGTAGGCCGCCCGCGCTTCAGCGTTATCAGGATGATAGGCCTCTGGGTTGCCGACGGACCGATTGGTATTGACGTAGTTCCGATTCCCTTGTTGATAAACGATATAGGGAAGATGCCCCGTGCGCTCGTAGATATGCACCGTCAACACTTGATAGAAGTAAGCTCGCAAGAGGGGGTCAGCGGACGAGGTGCCATTTTCCTGCTCTCCCACAACTTTCCACCCTCCATGCCCGACGACAAACAATAATGGCATATCCCCGTCAAAAACTTCGATGTAATCCGCCCCTGCGGTGGGATTGGAGGGCCAGGCATAGACCACACCCGGAGAGGCTATGGTCAGCACAAACACTATCCAGATGCAAAAACGCAAGGTTTTCGAGTTCATTTATCAGACTCCCTAGAGTGGTTCCTTGAAATCCAATGACCCACAATGGATCAGGAGTTACGGATTGGTCGGCAGTGAGCTGATTTCCGAAATAGCGTACTTATATTTCCCCGAGCCTAATACAGGAATTTCAGCGGGAAATTCAAACTCGACAACTACGTTATCTCCTAGGGCTGTTTTCACGGTGCGGACAATGGTGTCCAAGTGGGATTGATCCAACTCACCCTCTTTGACAATGCGAGCAATGACCAAATCCACGGACTTTTGCACCAACTGGAATTGCTTCACACCAGCCATGCCAAAGAGCGGGCTGGCAAACCCGCCCCACACGGCATGACCCTTCCGTGTTTTGAACATATCTATCTGCCGTCCCTGCACCAGCTCCATCAACGGCAAACCCAGACCACATGAACAGTGGGGGATTGTGCTCCAGGCCCCCATGTCTTCGATGCTATAGCGAATAAAGGGCATCCCATAGTTGTTTAGGTTGGTCACCACAATGTGGCCGGTTTCACCAGGTTGCGCCGGTTCGTTGCTTTCCAAATCCCTCAAAATCTCAATGTAGACATTTTCAATACTGGCATGCAGGCCGGTGTGTGCGCTACATTCACAACAAATGCCGCCTAATTCTCGCGTGCCGTAGCGGTTAAACATTTTTCCGGCAAAAGTTTGCTCAATGAACTGGCGTTGCGCGGGATACAGCACTTCTGCGGAGGAAAATATGGCCTCAAATTTAATATCATTGAAGTTGCGCTCGCGCACAAACTCAGCGAACCGATACAGACTGGAAGGATAGCCAAACAGAATCCGGGGACAGCGACGGCGAAGCTGCGCGACGAACAGGGTCATGCTTTCAGGGGAGAGCACATAGGCGTTGGTGACAAATCGGTTGAGCACCCAATTCATCAAGCGGGTGCGGATGGCCTGAGACGTTTCCACCTCAAAGTTGGCACCCCAAATGTAGGCGTGAACCTGCCCCAACTGCCAACCGGCCCACCCTAGGTGCCGATGAATATCGGCAGTGACACAATCACGAAAATCCACATCCTGCATAAAAACCAGGGGATGCCCGGTTGACCCGCCGGTGGTCAGGCGACTCATCCCCGCCCGTCTCCGATGGTCTGTCGTTAACATCTCGTCAAAGTTCGCGTGGATGATTGCCTTGGTAAGAATAGGGAGTTTAGACAGACTCGTTATGTCAGAGAGAATAGCATCAGGGTGAAAGCCGACCTGTTCAAACAAATGGCGGTAATAGGGAACGTGTTGCTGGGCAGACAGCAACAATCGGTGGAGTTTCTGACGTTGCAAGGTCAACAGGGCTTCACGACTGAGCCACTGCGTGTGATTCAGTTCATCCAGCCGCGCCAAGACCCGGCGTCCACTGAGCATTTGATAAAGTTGCATAAAAGGACGGCGTGGCAACGAATTCAACATAGTCCCCCTCCTGGTGTGAAAGACTAAAATCCTGGCCCTTATCGCAAGATTTGACGGATATTGTCGGCGATGTAATGAACCTTCTCCGCCGTAAGTCGTACATACATTGGTAAATTGACTACTTCGTGGCTGGTCTGCGCTGCTCCGGGATACTCGCCCTGCGCATAGGGCCGGCACATCTCCAGGTCAGGCAAAGCGTAGTTGAAAGTGCAACCGGTGTCAATCCCCTGAGCGCGCAGGCGTTGCCGGAAATAAATCGAGTCCCGTTGGGGCACTCGCGTCGTATAAAGCGCATACGAAGCCCCACCGATGCAGGGCGCAGGGATCAGATCAGGAATTTCACAAAGCGCCTGAGCATAGAGTTTTGCCAATGCGCGCTGGTGAGCCAGGATGCCTGTGGCGCGGTGCAGTTGGGTCAGACCGATACGCGCCTGGAAATCCGCGTAACGTGTATCATAATCACCAGGGAGCGCAAAAGCCGGAGCCGCACTCTCCGTCGCCCGCGCTTGAAGATGCGCGGTGAGCTTAGCCAGATTTTCTTTTGAAAGGTTAAGGCGTTGGCTCAGATCGTAAATCAAAGATTGCGCGCGCAAATAGTGAATAGCTAACAAAACCCGGCGTTTCCCACCTTCTTTGTATGGCAAATTCCCCATCGCTGTGTCACGATAGGTTTTGATTTCCTCATAAAGGGATTGACTGTTCGTGACCACCACTCCCCCGCGAATCGTGAACAACGGTTTAGCCGGGCCAAAACTAAACAGGCCGACATCTCCCCGCAGTCCGCCCAACTCGTGCATAGCCTGGGGGAACATAAGCGCGGCGTCCTCCACCACGGTAATGTCTCTACCCTCAACCATTTCACGAATCGCAACTACATCAGCGGGATAGCCAAACATGTGGGTAGCAACAATCATCCGCGTCCTGGGGGTGATCGCCGCCTGCAATCTATCCAGATTCATGTTGTAGTCAGCCAGGCCTATATCCACAAACACCGGGACATTGCCGGTAGCGAGAATGACCTCGGCCATAATCTTACATGTATAAGCCGGGAGAATGATTTCTGCCTGCGTCAACTGCCGGGCTTTGAGCAGAGCGAGAAAACCCGCGTGAGCATAGGTAAACGCGAGACCATACTGCGCACCAGACTGGGCAGCTACCGCCGCTTCAAACGCGCCGCGCGTGGCGTTATTCACGCGCAACAGGGTGAGAAGATCGCTGGCATTGAGATAAGGTCGAAACTGGGGGATCACGCTGGGTCCTTGACGGCTGCCGGTTCGGCATCAGAAGCTTCCTGGCGCAACGCCCGCATGATCTCCGCGAGGGGATCAGAGACGAGAAATTTCAAGCCAGACTCGTGGAATGTCATCCTGGTTTCACTATGGCGAGTTATCAGTGTTCTCAGTGTCGTCTTGGGATGAAAATAGCGCGCAGCGGCATCGTAGTCGGGCGTGGGGAATGGAATATTCAAAGCTGCCAAACAAGCCAGGTAAGGAAAACTTACGCCCGCCACCAGCGAGCCGCGCAAGCTCCCCCAAAAACGGGCGTTTATCTCCAGGATTGTCAGTTGCCGGGCCTGATCGTCATAGAGTGTGTCCACATTGGCGAAACCGCTCCAATTCAGCGCTGTGACCAGCTTCTGGACTATGGTCGAGAAGGTCTCATCTTTGATGAACTGAATAGCGCCGGCGGCCGCATATTTATGGGTGTTGGGAATGATGCCGCGCTGCATCGTGGTCGCTAAGAGTTCTCCCTGTTGGGATAAGACATTGACTCCCACCACAAAACCAGAGAGCAAGCTTTGTACAATAAAGCGCCCCCTTATTTCTTCTGGATTCTGCCCACTCAAATATTGTTTTAAGTCAGACAGACTATCAAAACGGCGGATCCCTTCGCCGCCCCACGCGGTCGCCGGTTTAAGGAGAACCGGGAAGGTCATCCCCTGTACCTGCGTGGCGAACGTGTCACTATAGTCCACCAGGAAGGTTGGCGGGCAGGGAATCTGATGGTTCTGCAAAAATTGCGCTAAGAGCCACTTATCGTTAGCGATTTGAAACGCATCGGCCTCAGGCAGCGGCGGCAGCGCGACAAATTCCGAGAGCTGCTGCCGGTTGGCAATGGCAAAAGCGATCCACGCTGAACTCGTGGGCAACAACACGTCCACCCGCTGCTTCTTGACTATTTCGGCTACCACATTCAGTTGCGAGGCATCTCCTGGAGTAGGGGGTCTCAGTGTATATGTGCGACAATAGCGGGAAAAGCGGAGAGGCGCCCAACGCTCACCAGAAAGCACATGCAAGCGTATATTCGGATAAGGAGCCAGACAATGCGCCACGAACAGCGCGAATTCGCTTTCCCCATCCGGGATCAGTATCGAAAGGGGGGTCTTCATTATGACCGATTACCAACCTTTTCTGGGGCTTTAGGTAACGGCGAGGCCTGCGCCTCAAGGTCAGGCGCGAGGGGGATCACCAGTCGGGTATTGCCCGTGCAACGCCGCTCTTCCACTAAACTATCAACCGAGCGAATAATAAGGCTTTTCAAACCAGGGGTTGCATAACGTTTTTTATAGTCTTCTATATTTTTATTGGAGACATTATTCAAGTCGTCAACAACAATCATGCCGTGCAGATTGGCGTCCTTATCCACAATAATGAACGGGTTATCCTGCAAGAAGCGCGATACGGCCGGCGTATTTCGCTGAACTTTAATCCAAAGTTGTCGGTGCAAATGAGGGGGAATACTCAGTTCGGTGCCCCACTTACGTTTATATTGAAACAGACCGCCATTCAAAAATGGGCCACTTCCCAAGAAATTAACTGCCCGGTATCCCTGCTGATTGGCCCACTGAAGACGTAAGCAATTTAAGGCCCCCATAATCCCGCTTTTGATGACCGCCTGGTCGCCCTGGAATGCCCCCATAATCACAAAGTAAACCACATCATCCACTACGTGACAGATACTGCCACATAGGCGTTGCTCATTCTGTTTCACCAAAAACAAACATCCGTGCTTAAAATACTGATAGGCTTGACCAAAACTCATTGGAGAGGCCAACTCGCCATGGCGGCTCTGAACGGTGGGCAGATACATATTCTGATAAAACATCTTGAAATCATGATCGTCCCGGCTTATTTCATACTCATAGCCCCCTTTCTTTGCTTTCTCCATTTCTCCGAGGGCACTTCGGTGAAAGCGACGCTCGACGTTCGACCAGTCGCCCTGCACCGGCAGCCGATGATGGACAAACTGGGGCAGCACGATAGTGTCTTCGTGAGGCAGCCAGTGTACCAAACGTTTATAGGCTTCGATAATCACTATATCACTGGCGGGAAAAACATTTAACAGATTAAAACGCCAAAAAGGTCTTTGTGCTAATTTTGTCTCTTCAGGATCATTCTTAAAAATAATTTGCTTGAAAAATGGCTTTGAAAACGCTAAACCGCCATAAGTCACAGTGAGGGGGCCGCCCTGCCCTTCTCCCTGTAAATGGGAGATCGGCAAATACGGGCTTGCTAATAGGCGTAAGACCTCTTTTGCCTCGTGAAAACCGGGCAAGAGACTGGCCTGCACCGACTGAGGAAGCCCTAATTGGAGGCCAATCCACAGACTGCGCACCGAATCAAATGCTTGCTCAATCTTTTTCATTATCGAGAACTAACCTTTGAGGATAGCTGGAAACTGACGCGCGCGGAATTAACCTTCGATATACCGGATAAACCCTCCGGCTCAGGCGGAAAAAAACAGGAGCATGAACCGCGATGTTACGCCCGAAACACACCAAATCCCCGCCAAATTTGGCCTTGAAATCGCGCACCCCGTAGGACTCATCGGCTCTGCCCGCGCCGCCAAAATCATAAATCTGATAACCACTTTGGGCGCCCCACTCAAGAATATGCCACATCAACAACTCATTGGGAGCATAGGAACTATAATTGCGGTTAAGCCCCCCGTACCAGCCATAAACAGTTCGCTTATAGAGCAATTCAATAGAAACCGCAGCTATAGCGCGATCTATGCGCGCGACCGTGAAGCGCACCATATTTTTCGGATGCAATACGTCAAACGCCGATTGAAAGAGCGAGAAATCTGCTAAAGGGATTTGAGCCAGATTGTAGGTTTGGCTCAGCAAGGCGTGACAGGCCGTTACGTCTGCGCGTTCCTTGATAATCTCGATCTCGACCGTGCCCTTGCGCAGCCCCCGGCGTATATTTTTTCGGGTTCGGCTGCCGATGGTGTCGAGGATCTCGGTGGGCGAACGATCTAAATTGATTAAATAATTCAGATGGTCCTCGTACACAAACCCGCCTGCCTGCAAAAGCGGTTGTATTTCACTCAAATCCGCCGTGTTACGCACTTCGGTAAACAGTGACGCTTTTCCCGCTTCCCAGACGTAAGCCCGTAGCAGTTGGCGCAACGCCTCCCGCCCCTCCGCACCGGCAGCGCAAAGGACGCCACCATAGACAACGGAGCGTGTGGTCATCCGTCGAAATACGCCATCCTTTAACGTTATTTGCACGGGCAACCACAAAGCCAGGATTCTCTCTGCTGTTGTTGCCGCCCACAACTCCGGCCGGTGGCCTTTGGTCGCACCAAATACCTGAAACATCTCCGGGGTGTGAAAGATATTCCCCTGCGGGTGATCAGCTACAAAGCGACGCCAGGATTCTTCAGGCAAACTACGGACAATGTTGATAGTCACTGACACCTTCTCCGAAACATAACCCCTGTATCTGTAAGGCTTACCCAAGGAAAGTGGTAGAACTCGACTACAATGGTCTATTGGAGAAAGCCCTAGCTCTCCGAGGCCCTGGCGTTCGGGTCGTCGGATCTGCCCAAAGCCCTCTGCCTTAGCCGTTCCACCAATACGATATACTCAGCGCCGATTTTGCTCCAGGAATAACGCTCATTGAACTTCTGGCAGCCTTCTGCCAATGCCTGCCGGCGCGCCGGTTCATGATAGAGGGCGCGAATACAACGCGCCAGGTCCTCTACATTATTCGGCTCAAATAATTCGGTCATCGTATCCCCGAAATAAGCCTGAATCGCCGTCGTGCGCGAGGCAATGGCCGGCAATCCCATAGCAGCATATTCCATCAGCTTCGTGGGCAACAGCCCATCGCTAAAGATGTCGTTACGATAGGGGACAATCCCCACGTCGGCAGTACGAATAATGCCTGGTAATTCCTCGGCCGGCCGCAAGTCATTGCAGATAGCGACTTGATCCGTCAACCCCAGGGTTTGCGTCAACTGTACCAGGTCGGGGATGGCATCCCCCTTGCCCAAAATAGTCAAGCGCAAGCCGGGAATCTCCGTGCGCAACTGCCCCACGGCACGAATTGCCAGATCCAGGCCATAGCGGTATACCACGGTCCCGTGATAAATCAGGTGAAATGTGCCGTCTGGGGCGCGCAAGGTCGGCCCCTCCGGCGGCATACGAAAGATTTTGTCATCGGCTACGTTCATCACCACACTGACTTTTTCAGGGGGCGTCCCACGCGCGATCAGTGCTTGACGCCAATGCTCACTGACGGTAATCACATGGTCGGCAAAACGACAGGCCGTCCGTTCCTGCCACCGCACCAGACGCGCCAACCAACCACGAGAGGCCCCAAAACGCCCCGCATAAAACTCCGGCATTAAATCATGTAAATCCAAAATAACAGGAATTCCCTGGCGTTTTTGCCGGTGCGCACAAAATACCAGAAAATCCGGCAAGTTGTGAGTCTGGATCGTCGTGTAAGGATGCTGACGATGTAGTTGATTTAGCCGACGCCGCGCATTGAAAAAAAACCGCAGGTAATTCAGAAAACGACCCATCAACCCGCCGCGTTTCAGAGGCCAGAGACGATAAGCCTCACGATAGATGTGTACGCCTTGATAAGTATCCACTGCGGGTTGATTAGGGCGACGGAAACAAATCACATCTACGTCATAGCCACTGGCAATCAGCGCTTCCGCTTCACGCTGCACGCGGGTCTCACCCAGTGGGTATTGAGCATAGACGACCATACAGTGCCGCTTACACTTTTTCGCATTTTGCTCGTCGTTCAAACCGGGTACCTCCACCTGTGTTATGTCACTTTACCGTATAAAAAACCGCAGCCCATAATCCCACAACGTCAATGCATCAAGGTCTCCCGTGATAGATAAAGCGCTCTGCGCGCCGCCGGGCCAACGAGCCAGGCGCAGTAACGGCCCGGCGCCCTCTTCAAGTTTCATAAGGATAGACCGTTCATTATCCGCTGTGAAGTCTTTTTGGTCAACATAGAAGGTGTACAAGCGCGCCTCGGTACTTCGCGCGAGCAAATAACCCTGCTGCTGCAAGAAGCGCACCAGGGATTCAGGCGTGTCTGGCGAGACGCCGATCAAGGGCAACCGTGGAGCATAAAACGCAAAGTCATGGCATGGCACACGCTGATAGCCTCGCGTCCACGGTTCGGTAGGCACCTCGATCACTACGTCACGCGCCAGCACCGTCATACCCGGCGGCCCCGCTATGGCGATCTGGAAGCGGCCTTCTGCCTGTGAGCTTACCTGATACGTCGCGGCGGCACGCCGCCGCCACCAATCGGCAATCTCGTCCAAGCGCGCAATCCAGATCCCCGGAGCAAGTGTGCTGACTCGATTCAGGAGCGCTCGCAAGGCGCTAGCGCAAGGCCCAATCCGCTCAGGGTGAAGTCCCAGGACAAACAGCTCTCCCAACTCATGAATGTGCCGCACCATCTCCACCCATACGGTATCTAGCGCTTCTGTGCCGATTAACTTTAGACGTTCTACCAGAGCCTCATCATCCGGCAAACTATAAGGAATCTGTACCAGCCCGCTATTCCCGATCAATCTGGGCACAGAAACGTAAGTCGCAGCAGGCTTCGCACGATAAAATTCCAGGGCACGTTGATAGGCGTCTACCTTGAAATCATTGACAACATCCCAGGCAACCGCCTGGCTGCTATCATAGCTGAAATGAAGATACGCCAACGCCGCCAGAGTATCTGCGTTATAACGCAGATAGGGCGCACGGAACCCCTTATAATTCAGGCGATGGGCGTCAAACATTTGCTGCGCTCGGCTGAAATGGCTTATCTGCTGTTCCAAAGAAAGCCGCGAATAATCTATATGATAATAGCCGTGGATCGCAAATTCGACGCCCCTCGCCTGATACTTGCTCACCCAGCCGCCCCGGCGCGAAAGCGTCCAGGCGGTCAATGGAAAAGTAGCGCCACACGCAGAGGCCACCAGTACCTCAGCAAATCTACTCAACGTGCGGTCCATCCGGGTGGGTGCAAGCCCATAGCGCTGAACTATGGCTAGAGCGCGTCTGAGCAAATGGAGGAGTCCTTTGCCCTTGAGCGCTACTGCCAATGTATTAGCCATAATCGCACCTTTTCCCGCATTGATATTGCGGCATTCCCTTCCTCGTTCTTGTAATCCAAAAGTATCCTCATTTATGTCGAATGACATGTTGGAAAATATCTGCCAAGCGGCGGGCGTTTTGCTTGATGTCGAACTCTTGCGCAACGAGAGTGCGGCCATTACGGGCCAACCGGGCCTGGAGTTCTTCGTCGTCCCCCAGGTGAACAATGGCGGCGACAAGCGCCTCCACATCGCGTTCGGGGATCAACCAGCCTGTTTGCTGATGTTTCACCAGTTCTGGAATCCCCGAAACCTGGGTGGAAATCACCGGGAGATCCATCGCCATAGCCTCCATGAGCACAACCGGAATTCCATCACGATCACCGGATGAGGTCACGACCGAGGCCAGCACAAACAAATCACTGCGGCGATAGGCTTCCAGAACTGCCTCACGTTGGCGCGGCCCGGTCAGGACCACAGAGCCCGCCAAATCACAGTCATGGATGAGTTGCCGCAAAGCGGCCTCGCGTCCCCCCCCGCCAATGATGGTGCATTGGAAGTTTATGCCCTTAGCTTTTAATTGCTGACAGGCTCTTATCAAATACTCATGCCCTTTTTTGGGAATCAAACTGCCCACGGATAGGATGGATAATACGTCTCTATCCTTGGCCCGGGCTGGCGGAGCAAACAACTCCATGTTGATGCCGCAGTGGATCACGGAAATCAATTCCTCGCGCAAGCCAGGGCACATCTCCAATACTGTTTGTTTGTTAGTCTCAGAAATAGCGATGACGTGGGAGGCTGCGCGAGCTGTCAAACAAAGCAGATCGTTTGAGCTGTAAATATCGTAGGCATGGACCGTCACGGTAAAGGGTATGCCCAATAATTTCGAGATCACGCGAGCGGCGGCCCCCGACAGCCAGGCAAAATGGGCGTGGAGCAGTTGAACGGGGGTATTTTTCAGTGCGTAGGCCAGGGCTACCGCTTTCAAAAAAATCAGGACGCGACGGGGGAAGTAATAGCGAAAACTCTGGGGACTGGGCTGTCGGATCAAGGTACTCAATAAGGTAAGGTACAGAAGTGGAGACTTGAAGAAAAAGTACACCTGCGCCCACCATAACCGCCAGGAATATAACTCCGGGGCATACTGAGCCTCCTTAGCCAATTGCTGCGATACCGGATGAACAGGCCCCGCTTCGGAACTAAGAAGCGAAAATATGCGCACGCGTACCCCAACTTGTTGTAGCTCCCAGATTTCGTCTGCAACAAAGGTCTCGGTCAGCACCGGGAATCTTAACAAAATGTAGGCTACTTCCAGGGCACTCACATTGCCGCTCCTATTAAATTACGCTCCACATACCATAACAGAAATCCTTCCACGCCTGTACCGCACACATTCGTAAATAATCCCATTCAGTCCAACGATCGGCTCCAGGCGCTTTAAGGCGATACACCTGTTTCAACCAATACCGTGCTTCCCGCAATGGCGCGCTATCCTCGCCATTCCACAAGAATAGCAATGGTATCACGGAAAAGACAATTTGGTAAGCTGGATACGTGGCGTGCGTGATGAGGCCCAGGGAAGGAATCCGCCCGTCGCGCAAAAGTCTCAGGATCAGAAAGAGGTTTTGAGAAAAGGGGGCCGGCAATGGCCTTATCCGACTTTTGCCCAGCTTGCCCTGCGCCTGAAGCCGGCTCAAATAGCGTTCAGGAAATTCAGCATAGGTATCAAACGCAAAAGTCAAATATCTCTCAACAACGTAGCGCAGCACAACATCCACAACCTGCTTAACTTGCTGCCAAAGCAGGGGAAGCGACTCCGAGTACCACTCAAGGGAAGGACGCAATTTGAAAGCGGTCGCGCGCGCCACCTTATCGGGCAGGTGCGGGGCTGATTGTATCACGGGAGCCAGTTCCGGCGCTAAAGCTGCGAAGCGACGCCCCCGCTCCGCATAAGAAAAATGATATTGCTTGTGGACGATCAGCAGCGCCTCCGCACAGGATAAAACCACTTTGTTGATCCAATGCAGGGTCTGCCAATCCTTATGCGTCTGCGATACATAGGGTAACGACTCGGCCATGCGATTTAGCATCAGCCGTAGTCCGTCCCAAATATCCAGTTGAGAAGGGTCAATAGAACTTTGAGGGCGCGCGAAATGCTCTCCGTAGAGTACAATCCCCCCATTGTGTATCTCATACATCCCGACGGTAGGATGGGTGATAGGCCCCCTGGACAAACTGTCCGGACTATACCGAGAAATGCTCGTTTCTACCCTTATCTGGTTTGATATGTCTCGCACAGCGTTATGCAACCACCGGCGCTGTGTCTGGTACTGTCGCTGCGGCATAACAATCGCCAACTCATAGTCGCTCAAAAAACGTAATCCGGAGCCTTCAACAACGACACTCCCCTCACCTCGACCGAAGCTGCCGCGCAAAACAATAGACTGCGGCTCCACGCGAGACCGAATCGCGGCCACGATCTGACGCATGTGCGCATCTATAGTTTGATCCACGACAGGATCATCTAAAACCGTGTATTTACCCATACACCGCCGTTTTTTTCTTGCCACAATACTCGGCCATCTACATAGTCTGGAATGGGCAGATCGAGGCTATCCAACAGGGTGGGTAACACATCCACCAATTCTACGTGAGTGGCCCCAATTAAGGGCCGCTGGCTGAGAAAAACGCCGTCAGAATCCGGGTAATCAGGCAGATAACCGTGCATAGATTTCTGTTTGTGACTAAATCCCCAGATAGTTTTGGTAAACAGATAAGGCGCGTCGAGATAGAAGATCAGATCGCCATAACGGTTATCGGGCATTCTCAGATGATACTGCTGGAAATGTTCATCAGTGAGGATAAACCCCTCCGCCATGGTGCTTAAAATACGCTCCACCATTGCGCGTTCTTTATCGTTACGAAACCAGAAGCGGGCATAGTTTGACTCAATCAAATGGATAAAACGCCGCAAATTCTGACCATGCTGGCGAAAGACCTGATGGATATCCACCCGTTTTTCCGCCGGAATATGCCCATGATCGGAAAAGACAAAAACGTCGAAATCGGAAACATGCCGGCTGTAAGCCTCATATTTCGCAGCTACCAATGCATCGAGGCGGCGCATCCGCTCGATAGTCTCCGGGCTATCCTGCCGGTAGTGGTGAGAATAACTGTCTATACTCCCCAGGAAAAAATAAGTCCAGGGGCGGATTTCGGTGAATTCATGTCTGCCCAACTGCGTAAACTCATCCCCGGCCCCCTTCGTCATCCCCACTATTTCAAACGCCACGTTGTGACTCCGTAGGACGTCAAAGACGGTGGGATATTCTTTGAGATAACCGCTCTCATTCCATGCGCGGTCTTCAACCACATTGAAGTAGGGCCAGTATTTGAGCGGCAGGTTGACCAATAGCGGCACACCGAACCAGGCAGTATTTTTCGGGCGGAACTGGCGCGTATACTTGTGCAGAAAATAACGCGATCCCAGGTTATCCAAAAGGCCCAGATATTTGAACACCCGCGCCCATTTAAAAGGCGTACCCACCGGATCATATTTCCAGATAAACCATTGCAGATGCTTATCAGGGTGAACCCCGCTGTACATCGAAGGGTGACAGGTGACAGAATGCCCAAACTCTGATTTCATCCGGCACCTGTGGGCGAAAGCGTCGAGAAAAGGCATATACTGCAAACTCTCGGGCTTCAGCGCATCGAAGAAGAAGGTCAAAACAGGCTTCATCTAAAAACTCCCGTCTCTCGCAAAGTCTTGAAAAAAAGTAACCAGTACGCGCAGCCATGTCGGTTGCGAGGGTGGAGACCCTACCATCGCCGGCAATTCTGGAGAAGAGGCAATGGGCTTATCCTGCGAGCTCACATCAGGCGCAAGCGCCGTAGGGGTAGGGGTGGGTGTCAATAGCATTGGCGAAGGGGCCGGCGTGGCGGTAACAGTTGCGATTGGAGGGTGTCTGTCGAACGCCAAGGGCGCCAGATAGACAAGCCGCACCGCATCCGCCGCAACGTCCCGGTGGGATGAGACGTCGTCCGATACCATGATCGATCCCTGATCCTGAAACTCAAAAGTCCCTAGCAGGTTCCACTGCGCCCCGCTGATCTGCTGGCTGACTCTTATCGTCGTGGAACCGTTAAGGTGGTTAATCGTATACGGCACATCCTCCGGTCGCCAACTGCCGGCCCACCACCAGGCATACACCGCGTAACTGCCCGGTTCAGGGACAGTGAAAGTCCAGGTAGCCGTATCTGCGCCCGTGCCTATCTCTCGATTGTAATGATGGGCATCGCCATAGTGTTGCCCCCCCGCATAGGTATATAGCTGCCACTCATCCTGGGAGAACGAGGTTGAGAATCCGGCGTCAGCGTCATCTATGATGATTTCGTCGGGTTCAGGCGTAGGGGAGGGGGTAGGGCTAGGGGTAGAGGTGGGAGTAGGCGTAGATTCAGGCGGTCCGGCAAATTCAAAAGCCCCCAGGTCGGGCGCAGCATTGATGGGCACCGGGTTGCCATCGAAGTCTTTGGTGTATCCAAGATGGATACCACTATCAATGGCTGAGCTATGAGACTGCAAGTGGAAGTCCCCTTCGTTCACCGCCACAAAGAGCGGATCAGCCATTTGTTCTCCCGGCCCTGGGGTGAAGCCCAGTGCGGTGCCGCCCTCAAGATAGTACAGGTTATGCTCGTGGGTAAAGTCGGGAGCATTACTGATTACGCCGTGGTCATCTACATAAACAATGTTATTGCGAAACACAAAAGTGTCGTGGTCTGGCTCTCCCTTGAACCCCAAAAAAGTCCAGTCTGGCGTATCGCCCAATTCGACCAGCGTGTTGTGCTCAACGCGCAGATTCTCCACAACGCTCGCAAAGGTACCCGTTAAATGGATCCACGAAAACCGGCCATTGTTGACCGATACATTGTAAGCGATGACTACGTCTCTTGCCGACCCCATGCCGACCTCAAGGAAGCCATCTGAGTCAATGACCAGGTTGTGATGCACGGAACTGCCATCCACGGTCTGTAGCAGTTCAAACCCACCGCCATCTGTCTCGTAGTCATAACTCGGCGCAACACAACGGGCGATCCTATTGTAGGATGCCTCGTTGCCGGGACCGGAAAGTTTGATGCCCGTTGCGCCATAATCGTCATCTCCACCGGGAGTATTCACGATCATATGCAAGTCATGGATGTAATTGCCTATCGCGTGATTATGATGGCCGCTGAGTGTGATCCCGGAGCCTGCGTTAGTAATCTCCACGTCTCGAATAACGTTATATCCATAGTCTGCCGAAACATACACACCATTAATCTGAACGTCCTGCACCCGCAACCTCTCCACCACCACATAGTTGGCGCGGATAGTAATACCGTTGGTACTGCTTCCCGGATTAGTGAAGGTAGGCCGTCCGCCTTCGCCGTAGGCCGTAAAGGCGATGGGATTATCGGCCTCACCTGAATCGTTGAGGGTCAATCCGCCCGACCAGGTACAGCCACGCTTGAAGTGAACGATAGCGCCTGGGACAAACTGGGCGGCGCGCACTGGCGTCAACGTGCGCCAGGCTTTGTCCTGAGCTTTGCCGGAATTGCTGTCATTGCCATTGATACAATCAACGTAGTAGCAAGAGAGGCAAGCATCCTGCTTCCATATCAGAGGAAGATAAAGAGAATAAGGCCAGCGGGCGAGATTAGACACCTCGTCCGACCATACACATTGCGCCAGTCTTCCTCCAAACACACTCACACAAGCACGATTGGTGATGGTGATCAACCGGGCCAATGTATCAGGGATATTTACCCGCACGACAAAACTGACGGTCATTGGGCTGGAACCCAACGGGAGGGTGCCGGTGATAATATCAACAGGCAATCCCCCGCTTATGATCTGAGTGTGGGTAATACTGGTCGGATGGGTCACAAAACGCCTAAAAGTTACCGCAGTGAGTGGATCGTAGAACTCAGTGAGTATGTCGGGGGCGGAAGTTGAAATGCTTACCGTATAAGTCAGTTCATCGCCATACGCCACTTCCCCTTCAGGCAAGACGAACTTTTCTATACTGACGGGATACAACAATGTATCAGTATAGACCTCCCACGTTGGTAAAACCTGTGGCGCCGAATCAGGCGTCACAGTGCGGATATCCGTCGCCGCCACAACATACGTGGCAGCCCACCCCATGGTCAACGCAGAAATACCTAACACCCACCTGATGATACCGCCTTTAATCATAACACCTCAATCAAATAAGGGGGACTACACTCTGGTAGACCTTCACCAACTGTTGAGCGACAGCAGTCCACGACAACTCAGTTCGTGTTTTCTCCAAAGCATTTTGTCCCATGCGTTGGCGAGATTCTTTATCCTGTAGTAGACGGACGATAGCGCTCGCCAAATCGCCGACCGCTCGGGGCGGCACCAGATAGCCGGTCACACCGTCCGCTAACACATCTGGGATTCCTCCCACGGCAGTAGCTATTACGGGCTTGCCAAAAGCATAAGCCAGAGGAATTACGGCACTCTGGGAGGCTTCGATATAGGGCAACACGACCACGCTGGCTTGTTGGAAAAGTCGAGGCACATCCTCACGGGGAATGTATTCGTTCAACACTTCAAAACGCTCAGGATGCTTCATCATCGCCCGATAGCGGTTAAAATCCTCCCCCTGGCCGGCGATGACGAAGCGCGCCTGGGGACAAGCCGCCGTGACGATAGGTTCAGCCGCAATGAGATATTCTAATCCCTTGTAGGGCCAGATGCGCCCAAAAAACAGGACCTTACCCTCTTGTTCAGGCCACTCTTGATCACCCCACTGCTTGTACAGAGAAAGTTCACCAATAGGGACGACCGTTATTTGCTCTTGAGAAATAGCATGACGCGCCAACAGCGTGTCCTTCACCGATTGCCCATGGACAATCAGGTGCCGCGAACGCGCGATGGGCAGGTCGCGCACTCCCTGGGGGATTTTACGCTGCGACCGATCCCCAACATGCATCACGGGGTCGTGAATCGTAGTCACCAGGTTCATGGGATGCCACACCGTAAGCGCGAGGTTAAGCCATGGATTAACCGACAAAAGGTGGATAACGTCCGGGCGTAAGCGGTCAAGCTGGTTCCGTATGCGCGCCACCATCCCCAAATTAGCCAAAGAGCGCAGGCGGGGTTTCCTGAAGTAAACCAAATCCACTGCGGGAGACAATCTGTCTGCCAGGGACGCAAAGGTATCGGGCATTAACAAACTCACTTGCACCTGTGACGCCAAGGCATTGGCGAGAGAAATGGTATATTCGAAAAAATAAAAATCAATCAATGTGACACGCAATTTTCAACCTTCCTGAACGAATGGGTGTTGTCCCTGATTTTCCTTGATGGACATCATTCTTCCAACAGGGTGAACAAAGGTTTGAGTGTCGACAATTGATCCAAGAATTGTGCGGGCACTCGGTAGGAGAGCAGCTCAGCAGTCGTCCAAAC
>DAOUGD010000042.1:0-2284 GCA_034429475.1 Anaerolineae bacterium | reverse complement strand
GTAGCCCGCAACGACAAAACATCCCATTTTACCGGCGGCTTTAGCCGCAAAACGCGCCCCATGGGCGTAGCCTACCGCGAATGATAAAGTCCTGCTAAAAGATAAGTGCGCCCTGCGCGCACAATGGTCTCAGTATAGCCAAACGGCGGGGGGAAAGCTACGGACAAATTCACCAGAAGATCGCGCGGCTTTTTGGGGCAATTTGTACAAGATCAAGGCTGACGCCGCCTATCTTTTCACCGCAGAGACCGCAAAGACCGCAGAGTTTTTATAGAAACTCTGCGGTCTCTGCGTGGTCTGCGGTAAATCTCCGCCAGCTAGGGCGTATGACACCCTGGCTTATCTACCAGGGGACGCAATTTGAGGGCCAGTTGGAGGGCAAACCGGTCGTCGGCAACGTCGAGGTCCAGCGCGGCGATGTCGCGGATGCGTTCCAGGCGATAAAGCAGCGAGTTGCGATGCAGGTACAGGCTTTCCGCCGTCTGGCTGACGTTGCCGTGATGCGCGAAGAAGGCTTCCAACGTGGGGATGAACTGCGTGTCGTGCGCCGCATCGTAGGCCGCCAGTGGGCCGAGCGTCTGCACGTAGAAATCACTCAGTTCCTCGCAGGTCTGCAAACGGTAGAGCAGGTGATATAGCCGCAACTCGCCAAACGACAACACCTTGTCGCCGGCAAAGAGTGTCTGCGCCAGCGCGAGCGACTCCTCTGCTTGCGCGAACGAGCGACGCAGACCCATCAGCCCGGCGCCGGGCCGCCCGACGCCCACGGCGATGCGGCTCCCCGGCGCCAGTTCGGCCACCCGCGTGCGCGCTGCCAGCACGCAGTCGCCCACCGCTTGCAGCCGTTGCGCGTCCTCGGCGCTGCACAGGATCGCCAGCTGCTCCGTGTGGGGGCAGATCAGGGTGTGGAGACCCGCGTCGAAAAGCGCGGCGCGCAACTCGCCGGCCAGCAGCGTGAGGGAGCGCGTAGCGTTCGCGGCCTCGGCCAGCAGGATGGCGACGTGGGTACGTTCCAGCGGATAGCCCAACTCGGCGGCGCGGCGGGCCAGTGTGGCCTCTTCGCCGGCCTTGCCGGCGAGCAGTGCGTCGAGGAAGTCACCCTGAAGCCGCTGCTCGGTGGCGGCGACGACGCGCTGCTTGGCGAACTCGAAGGCGCAGACCAGCGCGCCACGCTCGGCAGCCAACCGATCCAGCGCGTCCAGCGTTCCTGCTGCGCCCAGCAGGGTCAGGTAGCCACTCAACCGTCCTTCGGTGACGATGGCGGATACCCAACATGTCCAATCTGCCGCCAGCGGGAAATCGCTACACGGCGGGGCTTTATCGTCGAGAGGTAGCTGCAAGGTCCAGTGTTGTTGCGGGGCGTCATCCGTCATCAGCGTGCGGACCTCCTCCCCTGAGAAAGGGCAATCGGGAAGTAGCACCAGCGTGTGGATGGCGTAGCGCTCGTCCTGGATGACGACGGACTTGCCGGTAATCTGCCGTAAGGCCTGCGCGATGGCCGGCAGCCCGCGATTTTCGAGGGAGAGTTGTGCCAACTGGCGGTAGATTTGCCGTCCGCGCCGGTCGAGCTGCGCCTCGCGCTCCACGATGAGGCGAATAATTGCTTTCTCCACGTCGCGCAGGTCGGCCTCAGGCGGCAGCCTGAATAACGGCAGTCGGGCGCGGTCGGCGGCGGCGCGGTCGGCGGCGGCGGCATCCCCACTGATGACGAGAGCGGCCCCATCGCGCTCCGCCAATGCACAAATAATATCACTCAGGGTCAGATCGGCGTTCAGGGTGGAAAGCGCCTCCACGGGCAGCAGCAGTAGCTCGTGTTCTTCGAGGCCGGCCAGCAGCGGGGGATGGAAAGCCATCCGCCGCGCCCATGTCACCGGGCGGGTCAGGTCGCTGTGGTGGTTGAGCTGTCGGGCGCCCGCCGGCAGCGCCAATCGCCAGACTTCGCGCACGCTGGGAGGTTTCATCTCATCATCGTAAGGATAATCTGATTGGGTCGTTGCTGTTTTGCATGATAAGGGGCCGACGGGCGCGCGTCTAGTACCCAAATGGGTTATCTTTTGTAAGGGCGCTGACTCCACTGAAAAAGGGGAGGAGCTAACCACGAAGGACACGAAGGACACCAAGAAAATTCAGGTTAAACCTCAGTCGTGTGTATTTTCTTAATTTGTGCCTTAAAAGCCTTTGTGCCCTTAATGTCCTTAGAATCTATCCGAAAATTCGTTTTGGCTCGTGATTTGCGCCTAAAGGCGCGATTGAGGGGGTGTTTTTTCGTGGGCGGGCTACGCCC
>DAOUGD010000041.1:0-5941 GCA_034429475.1 Anaerolineae bacterium | reverse complement strand
GGGCGTAGCCCGCCCACGAAAAAATACCTTCCTGAAAGCGGCTTTAGCCGCAAGACCCGGCGCAGCGGCGCAACGCCGCTATAATTTTCGGATAGGTTCTAAGAACTTACACGGACTATTTCCATACCGGTTGGAATATTTTCGCGTTTTCTGGAAAATAGACAACTGTGAGCGTATCTCCCGTCTTCACCCGCTTGAAGCGCCCCATGTCCACCTGACGCCGGATCCGTCCCAGGCCGGAGAGCTTGTAAGCCCCGTAATAATCGGGGCTTTCCCCATCAGCGTATTCAAACGTATCAACCAAGGGAGTTTAAGGTGAGGTTAACCTTGTACTGAAAAATGGTAAAATTTCTGCATCCTGAAAGATGCGTCATGAGTTTAACAAAATGTTAACCGGCAGACTATACCCCGTTAACATAGTGGGTTTACCATAAAGCTATGCTCGCTATCGGGATGTTTTTACAAAACCGCTATCGCCTGGAAACCACGTTCTGGGCGCAGAAGCAGTTCATCCAGGAGGCGCAGTTGCTCTATCAACTGCGCCTCCCGCACATCCCGCGCGTCATTGATTACTTCCTCATCTCGCACCAGGGGCAATATCTGGTGATGGATTACGTCCCCGGCGAAAACCTGGAAGCCATCGTCAGGCCGCATAGTGCGCTCGGCGAGGCGGAGGCGCTGCCGTGCATGGTGCAAGTGCTGGACGCGCTCATCTACCTGCACGATCAGGCCATCATCTACCGCGACGTGAAGCCCTGGTGGATCACGCGGCATGGACAACCGACTCCCTGCTCACGCTCTCGCGGCGCACGCAACCACCGCCGGAAACGCCGTCGTTCCCCTTGCCGGCAGAGCGCACGGGTACGGCCGCCGTCATCAACCTGTCGTCCGCCGCGCCGGCCGCTGTTGCGCCGCTTCCCACGGCTGCGCCGGAAGTCGGCCATACCACGCCCACGCCCTCCGTTGTCTTTTTGCCAGAGTACTATCTGGCCCAGGCGCCCGTCACTCACGCGCAGTATGTTTGCCACGCACGGGTTCCGGGTGGCGTTATCCCGCTGATAAACTAAAATCTTTGTCAACGGATTGAGCGGATTAAGCGGATTCTTGATCCTCTCATTCTGTAAATCCTGTTATTATTGGAGGGTACAATGAGTGCTCCACTATTGTTCTGGCTGGTGTTTCTGTTCATCGGCGGCATCGGGTTGTTGTTCACAGGCGTTATCGTTTATCAAATGACGAAAGCGGTTAAACGCGCCGGGGGCTTGCAGGGAATCGCCAATCAAATGCAGGCGCAGGCCGCCGCGCTCCGTCCGGCGTGGCAGTACCCCGTCGTCGCGCCGATCTGGCCAGCGGGCACGGCGCTGGGCTGCGGCTTCAGCCTGGGCCTGCTGGGGCTGATCCTGGTGGCCGGCGGTTGGCTGGCGCAGCAGCATCATATTCGTGAGGTGCGGTTGTTGCAAACCGAGGGCGTCGTGGGCGTCGCGTCCATCACCAGGCAGCGGATCTCTGAAAGCGACGACAGTGAGACTTACTACGTCACATTTGCCTTCACCGCCATCGCCAATGACCATCGGGTGGAGGTGCGGAAGGAAGTGAGTGTGCCGGAAAGTTTCTATGAACGGGTAGAGTACGGCAGCCAAATTGAGGTGGTCTACGCGCGCAGCGATCCGCACGTCGTCAAAATCCGCGCCTTTTACACGCCGGGGAAAGTCGAATACTGGTGGCTGATCGGCCTCGGCAGCCTCGGGGCGCTGTGTCTGTTCTTTACGTGGCTGTTGCTGGGCGTCTATCGCAACGCCCGCCGCCTGGACGCGGAAGGGCTGGTCGCCAGGGTGACGTTGCTGGATTGCTTCGAGCATTCCGACTCCGAGAGCACTACGTATTACGTTGCCTACGAACTGCCCGGCGTCGGGCCGGTGCGCCAGGGAGTGGAGAAGAAAATCTACAACCGACTGAGCGTTGGGCAGACGTTCAACCTCGTCTATCTCCCCGATAATCCGAAGCTATTCCGCCCGTTGTGGGAGTAAGGTGCTCCAGGCCGCCGCGCCGGATGCGCAGCCGGTGGACACGGCCTTCTTCGACGGCGCAGTGCTGACGAGTGCGGCGGAATTCCAACACCTTCTGCCGTGTATCAAGGTCATCGTCGGGGTAATGGCGAAAAACACACCCGATCACCGCGATTGGTAATGCCATTCGCGGGCGGGATAGCCCCCATAGAGAATTGTCTGCTGCGTCGAATAAAACGCACGTATGCCGCGTTATATAGGTGGTGCAAACGACGTATCAAACCGCCATCCAGGAAAAGTGCCTTTGGTATGAAACCTTTCAGTCAAGAATCCGCGCCGGACAATCTGCCGGTCACGCGCGATTTGGCGCCTGTTTACGGACTCTCGCTCGCCGTCGCCATCTTAATGACCGGCGCATCCGTCGCCGGCCTCCTCGCGCCGGATGCGCTCTATCCCACCGCCGTGTTGCGGCAATCCTCCGTGCCCAATGATGCCGTGAACCTCCTCCTCGGCCTGCCTATCCTCCTGGGCGTCATGGCGCTGACGCGGCGCGACAAGCTGCTGGGACTGCTCTTCTGGCCCGGCGCATTGCTCTACGTGCTCTACAACACCCTCGCCTACGTTTTTGCCATGCCGTTCGGTTGGATGACGGCGCTCTATGCCGCCCTGGCCCTCCTCAGCGCGGCCACGCCGGTTGCCCTTATAGCGCGGGTGGATCGGGATGCCGTGCGCCAACAATTCGCCGGCGCCGTCCCCGCGCGCATTCCGGGCGGCGCGTTGGTGGGCTTCGGCGCGTTGTTCTTGCTGCGCGGCGCCGGCCTCGTGGCGAACGCTCTCTCTGGGCAGGCCGTACTGCTGCCGACCGAATGCGCGCTGCTGATTGCTGACACAGTGTTCAGTGTAGCGTGGATCGTGGGCGGCGTGCTGTTGTGGCGACGCCAGGCGTTGGGCTACGTGCTGGGCGCGGGACTGCTCTTTCAGGCCAGCGCGCTTTTTGTTGGGTTGATCCTCGTCTTGCTCTTGCGCCCGCTTCTGACGCCTGCGCCCTTTGTCCTGGCCGACGTGATCGTGATTGTGGGTATGACCTTGATTTGTCTCGCGCCCTTCGCGTTGTTTACACGCGGCGTGCTCTTGCAGCAAGGGTAACGCTAATGCAAATGAAAAACACCCACACTACAGTTTAAAAGAGCAATGATTTCATGCCAGCAACAGCAGACGATGACAAAGCGCAGTTGGGCGCAGACGCTCGCTATTTCAGAAGCAATGTGAGTTGCGGTGTGTTTCATCACGAGCGCGCACTCACAAATTGCGAGGGCCGTGTATAATGGCTTTATGTTCGCGCCGATTTTGACCGGTTGATTTTTACCTCAACCTGAACGGCAAACGCTTTATCACACAACTGCATTGACACAAAGGAGAAACCATGTCAGACTCAGTCCTCGTGACGTATGCAACCCGTTACGGTTCCACCCAGGAAGTGGCCGAAAAAGTCGCCGCGACGCTGCGCGAAAGCGGCCTGGCGGTGGACGTGCAACCCGCGAAGCAAGTGCGGTCGCTGGCTGGCTACCGCGCGGTCGTGTTGGGCGCGCCGCTCTACATCGGGAGCTGGCTCAAGGACGCACAACGCTTCCTCACGCAGCACCAGGCCGCGCTGGAAAAGCTGCCCGTCGCCCTCTTCTCACTCGGCCCGACGCGCGCCGATGAAGGGCTGGCGGAAGTGCGCGCCTCGCTGGATGCCCAGGTGGGCAAATACCCCTGGCTCAAACCGGTGGCGGTGGAACTTTTCGGCGGCAAGTACGATCCGGACAAATTGCGCTTCCCCGACACGATCCTCAAGATCATCCCCGCCAGCCCGCTCCACGGCGCGCCGGCCAGCGACATCCGCGATTGGGACGCCATCCGCGCCTGGGCCAACAGTCTCACTGAAAAACTTTGAACGCAGAGGTTTGCTACTTTTCCGGCACAGGAAACTCGTTAGCGGTCGCTCGGAAACTGGCCGAAAAACTCAACGGGACCCTGCACGCGATCCCAATCCTGATGGATCAAGAGCGGATCACCCCGCAGGCCGACGCGCTGGGTCTGGTGTTCCCCGTCTACAACAAGGGGCTGCCGCTGATTCTCAAACGTTTTGTAGATAAACTGGCGGGGTTGGAAGCCACGTATCTGTTTGCCGTCTGTACGTATGGCGACACCATCGGTATGGCTATTCCCCATCTGGCGAAACTCATAGCGGCGCGCGGCGGGCGCCTTGCCGCCGGATTCGGCGTGCGGATGCCATATAACTACCTCACGCCCACCCTCAAGCTCAACGGCTTCTTCAGCGCGTTTACTCTCCGAGAAGTCCCCCTTGAGGAACAACGCGCCTTGCTGGACGCGGCGCCGGCGCGCATCGAACCGATCGTCGCCTACATCCGCGCCGGGGAATCAGGTGACTTTGAGATCACCGCCGACTTCCTCACCCGCCTGGCAGATCGCCTCAACCTGAATGAGACCCTCGGTAAGTCAACGTGGCTGAAAATCGCCGGCGTTACAGAACCGACTGAACTGTCCTTTTTGGAAAGTCGCCAGTTGATGGATCGGGCCTTCCACGCGGATGGAAATTGCATTGGCTGCGGCACGTGCGCCCGGATTTGCCCGGTTGACAACATTCGCATCGTTGAGGGCAAACCGCAGTGGCAGCAGCGCTGCGAGCAATGCTTTGCCTGCTTGCAGTGGTGCCCGCAACAGGCGATCCAGTTTGGGAGCCACACCGCCGGCAAGCGGCGGTATCACCATCCTGACGTGAGATTGGCAGATATGGTGAGGGCAAAATGAAAAGTGCGACGATGACCAGCTCGATCTCATCCCCTGGGCGCTCTACAACGAGCGGTTTGAACGCTGGTTTGGCGATCTGAAACCCGGCGAGACTCTCTGGTGAGAGTTCAGAGTGCGTATCATAAATTTAGTGAAAGGATACTTTGATCATGAAAGCTTTAGTGGTCTACGATTCAGTGTTTGGCAACACGGAAAAAGTCGCGCAGGCGATAGGAACTGCGCTGGGCGCGCAAGTCCTCCGCGTGGGCGACGTGCAGCCGGAGCATCTGACCGGCGTGGATGCGCTGATTGTCGGCTCGCCAACGCAAGCATTTCAACCGTTGAAACCCGTCAAAACCTGGTTGAACGCCATGCCGGCGGGGACGCTCAAAGGCGTTAAAGTGGCGGCTTTCGACACGCGCATGGATGTCAAAGAAGTTAACAATGCGGTACTGACCGTATTCGCCAAAATCTTCGGCTACGCCGCCGAACCGATAGCGGCGCGGTTGGTGAAAAAGGGCGGGACGCAGGCGATGCCTCCGGCCGGCTTGTTCGTCATCGGCAAGGAAGGCCCGCTGAAGGACGGTGAGTTGGCGCGCGCGGCGGCATGGGCGCAGCAACTGCAAACAGGGAAGTGAATCCCATGACCTCGGGGAAAACGAACGATTTATACCGCCTGCAGAAAAAAGACATTCGCCGCGCAGCCCTGATGTTGGCCGACGCCTTCCAGCACGACCCGGTATGGAACATAGTCTTTGGCGACACTACGCTGGCGCAAAGAGCGTATGCTTTTGAGACGCCCGTCCGCTATGGCTTGAAATACGGGGAAGTTTACGCGCCTTCAGAAACGCTGGAAGGCGTCGCCGCCTGGCTGCCGGGTACGGTGGCCGATATGACCTTCTGGCGCATCCTGCGCAGTGGCGCGTTGTGGACGGGGATGAAAATAGGGATGCAAACCGCGAGAAAAATGCAGCCCATCTTCAGACCCATCGAAGTGGATCGCAAAGAGATTATGAGCGGCAAACCTTACCTCTATCTCCAAATCATTGGCGTGGCCCCAGCTTTTCAAGGTCAGGGATTTGCCGGCAAATTGCTGCGCGCCCTCATTGAAAAAAGCGAGCGGACCGGCGTGGCGCTTTATC
>DAOUGD010000040.1:0-2118 GCA_034429475.1 Anaerolineae bacterium | reverse complement strand
CCTGATCCCGCCCAAGCGCAGCGCGGACTACGCCTACCAGATGGGCTGGGACTGCGAAATCAACGGCGCGAACGAAGACAACTGCCACTTCTCCATCTTCTCCAGCAAAGAAAACGCCGCCGCCTGGAACTCCGGCCGCCGCGCCGCTGCCGAAGCCAGAGAAAACGCGCCCCATCCCTTCATCAAACCGCCGGCGCGCCGATCCGTCAAATCACCGGTTCATAATTCTTGATTCATGATTCTTGATTCTCTATTCCATTCGCCACACTGATTAAGGAGGCACAAATGAGTACCGTCATCGCCATCGCATCCCAAAAGGGCGGAGTGGGCAAGACCACCACCGTGGTCAACCTGGCCCACGGCCTGGCCCTCAAGGGAAAGGAAACCCTGGTCGTGGACTTCGATCCGCAAGGCCAGGCTTGTCTCGCCCTGGGGATGGTCCAGGAACCGGGCATCTTCAATGTTTGTGTGGGCGGCTACGAACTCAGCCAGGTCATCCGCGCCACCGAACGCGCCCGCCTGTGGAGCATCCCCGGCGACAAACGCACCGCCACCGCCCAGACCGTGCTGCTGGCCGAAGGAGAGGACATCCTGCAAGCCATCAAACAGCGCTTCGTCAAACCCTTCAACGGGCGTCCCGACTTCATCCTCTTCGACACCGCCCCCAGCGTCGGCGGTTTCCAGGAAGGCGCGATGTTCGCCGCCGACCTGGTCGTCATCCCCGCCGCTTGCGACCACCTGGCCCTCTTCGGCGTCACCGGCGTCCTACAGACGCTGGAGGCTTTGCGCCGACGCGGCTGGCAGGGGAAGGTCATCGTATTGCCGACGTTTTATGAGGAAGTCACCCGCCACACCCGCACCCAACTCAACGCCCTCGCTGAGCGCGTCGGCGCCCTGGGCGTGCCCGTTCTGCCGGCCATCCATCGCGCCACCGAATTGCGCGAAGCCACCGCCGATGGCAAAACCATCTTCGAGCACGCCGAAACCGGGCGCGCCGCGCAGGAATACGCCGCCATCGTCTGGAAGCTGCTGGGGGTGCTGAAATGAAACAAGATCCCTTCGCCGGCCTGCCGGCCAGCTTGATCCCGGAAGAACCCACCGACGCCGTGCCCGAAGTGCTGCAACACAAACCCAGCACCGCCAAGCGCGACCGCGATTGGGAGAAAACCCAGCGCCGCTCCGGAGGAGTGGTCACCTACCGCGGCGTGCCGGAGCACTTGCAGAAAGAGATCAAACACATCGCCGACAAACATCGCGTCCCTGTGGGCGAAGTCGCCCGGGCTTTTCTGGAATACGCCCTCGTGGCTTACGAACGCGAAGAATTGCCCCTGCAGGCCGAGTTCGGTCCGGGGAAGCTCACCCTGTATCCGGGGAAGTGAGACTTTTGTGATGGAATCGCATTGCCGCTTACAAGG
Source organism: Anaerolineae bacterium (assembly GCA_034429475.1). Classification (GTDB taxonomy): domain Bacteria; phylum Chloroflexota; class Anaerolineae; order B4-G1; family SLSP01; genus JAKQHY01. The sequence continues at coordinate 703 of DAOUGD010000040.1, read as the reverse complement.
GTGTAAACAGGGTGTAATCAGGCTGTTTACAGGGTGTTTACAACGTGGTAAGCGGCAGTGTAAGCGGCGTAGCCGTCAAAATCGTTTAGGAGCGTTTTTTATGAAGCGGCCAGTATCATCTATCGGAGGGATGCCCACAATGCGCAGAAATGCACACCGAGCCTTTAAAACAAAGGGGCCGGATAAGGGGCGGGACCCTATCCGGCCGATCGAAAGGAGGGTAACCTTCGCCTATTGGCAAGGCGACCTTGCCCAACATTGTACCCGAAACCACTCGAATGACAAGGTCTTCCTTCTTTCTTTTTTGCAGCCCGCAGGGCTTGGTGAGTTTAGCGCGTGGGTTTCAACCCCGCGTCTTATACAACCCAAAACGGGCGCAATTGCTTGTGCCCGTTCGGTAGAGATTTGTTTGGACGACTCGTCTCTACCTCTCAGTGTACTTCAGAGAGGTGAATATGCAAACCAGAGAGGAACTTTTGCAACAGTTTGCCGGCATCGTTGATCGCAATGCCCGCAGCGGCGTCTTGGGCGTCCCCGTCCGCGCCATGCACCTGCGCGGCATCGCCGGGCCGCGCGCCGGCGCATTGGAGTTGTGGGCCGCCGAGCATACCGGCGCGCTCCTGCGCGTCCTCACCCGCGACGACGCGGCCCTCCTGCGCCAGATGATCCCCTGGGACTTCGGGCGCAACCGCCCCAACGCCTT
>DAOUGD010000039.1:0-23533 GCA_034429475.1 Anaerolineae bacterium | reverse complement strand
GTGGCGTCGGCGTAGTTGTGTCCATGATGCCGGTCGGCGCGGGGGTGTTGGGCGTCGCTGTAATTTCGGCGATGACCTGCGCCTCTACCTCCGCCGGTTCAAAAACGGTCGCAAGTTCCTGTCCCAGCTTGACCGTCCAGGTTAACGTTAACAGGGTAATCGCCAGCAGCAGCGCCCACTTCAAAGGATTCAGTAATTGTGTATAGGATTGTCGCTTGAGTTCCATTCTATTCGCTCCACTTGGTTTTCGTGAGCCGGACTTGCCGGTTCTGTTGTATACGTCGTGGAGCGACGGCAAAGGTAACAGAGAATTTTGAGGGAAATTTTTGGACGCAGATAAACGCTGATGAACGCTGATGTTTAAAACTTAACTGCGTGTATCCGCGAAAATCTGCCTCCTGATTTAGAAAGACTGTTTTACTGACAAACGGTATGGTATACTTGATCTCAGAAACGTGGAAGCCTCATGTTTCACGTTTCATCAACTATTTCCAAAGGGGGATGAACATGATTTTTGACTTCGATCAGGTCATTGATCGCACCGGCACGGAAAGTATCAAGTGGCGCGAGTACGACGCGGATGTGCTGCCTTTGTGGGTGGCCGATATGGACTTTCGCGCGCCGGAACCGGTGATCGCGGCCTTGCAGGCGCGGGTGGCGCATGGCGTCTTTGGTTATGAGGACTGTTCCCCTGAATTGCGTGAGGTGTTGGTCGCGCGTTTGAAGGCGCTTTACGGGTGGGAGGTCGCACCGGAGTCCCTGGTGTTTCTGCCCGGCGTGGTCCCGGCATTCAACCTGGCGGTGCAGGCGTTCGTCGCGCCGGCGGAGGGTCTGCTGATTCAGACGCCGGTGTATCCGCCGATCCTGCATACGGCAGCCACGGTGGGCGTGCGCTCGGATTCGATGCCGCTGACCCGGCAGCCTGATGGCCGTTACATCGTTGATTTTGATGTGTTCGACCGGCTGGCCGCCAACGCGAAGATGTTTCTGTTGTGCAATCCCCACAATCCGGTGGGGCGCGTCTTCACCGCGGCGGAACTCACCCGGATGGCCGAGGCGTGTTTGCGGCACAACGTCCTGATCTGTTCCGATGAGATTCACGGCGATCTGATTTTCCAGGGACATCGTCACGTCCCCATCGCGGCTTTGTCCTCAGAGATTGCCGACCGCACTATCACGTTGATGGCGCCTAGCAAGACGTTCAACATTGCCGGGCTGCATGGGGCGTTTGCTGTGATCCCGAATGCAGAGTTGCGCCGTCAGTTCAACGCGGCGCGGCGCGGCATCTTGGGGTCGGTGAATTTGCTGGCGTACACGGCGGTGCTGTCGGCTTACCGCGACGGCCAACCCTGGTTGGATGCGCTCCTGTGTTACCTAGAGGCCAACCGGGATTTTGTGGCCGACTACGTATCCGCCAACCTGCCCGGCATCCGCGTGACGCCGCCGGAAGGTACTTACCTGGCGTGGTTGGACTGTCGCGCTGCCGGCATCGAGGGCAGCCTGCATCAATTCTTCCTGGAACGCGCTCGCGTCGCCGTGAACGACGGCCCGACCTTCGGCCCCGGCGGTGAGGGCTTTGTCCGCCTGAACTTCGGCTGCCCCCGTGCGCTCCTGGTCGAGGGATTGGAGCGAATGCGGGCGGCGTTGACAGGGAGGGAATAACGAATTACGAATAACGAATTACGAATTACGAGCCATGATTCGCTATTCGCTATTTGCTATTTGCTCCTCCTCACTCCTAACTCGCCACTCCTAACTCGTTTGCTTGCGGCTTGACGTTGTGATAGAATCATAGATGAAGGAATTCCCCATGAACGATTCTACCTCGCAACACAACCAGGATTCGACGGGCACCGCACCGGTGGGCCTGACCCGTGAGGCGTTGCGTCTGACGCTGGATACTAACTTGCGCGACAGCCTCCCACAGATGGCGTTGGTTTTTGGCCTGGTGTTTGTGTTCTTTGCCGTCAGCCATTTGCTGCTGCTGGTCGGGACGATTCGTTGGGTCATGACGACGGTGGCGGCGGTCACGGCTGCGTTGGCTTTTGGTTTGCGCGCCTGGTTGTCGCGCCAGACGTTGCCGCCACGTTGGGCGCACCCGGTCGCGGCTATGATGGCGGCGGTCATTTTGCTCAATACCCTGCTGCACCTCTACCTTTCCGATGATCCCCTGCAAACGACGAATGTGCTGTTGTTTGTGATCGGCCTGGGATTGATTCTGCTCTCCTTTCCCTGGTTGGTTCTGCTGGCGGGGTTGGCGGCGCTGGGTTGGGGAATTTACGCCTTCGGGTTTGCTACCCCCAGTTCCGCGTGGGCGCATTTCGCGTTTGCCATCGTTTCCGCCGTGGTCATTGCTCTGGTGGTTTATTGGATGCGGGTGCGCACCCATCAACGTCTGGAGACGCTGCGGCTGAACGATGCGCAGCAGCGCGCCGACCTGGAAGTGGCGCTGCGTTCCGGCGAACACCTGCGGCGCGCGTTGGAAACTACTGTTGGCGTGGTGGAACGTATCACTTACATCCTCGACCCGGAATCGCTGCTGCCACAAGTTGTGGCGCTGCTCAAAGACCAGTTTGGCTATTATTTCGTCAGCATCTTGCTGCTGGATGAAGCGGGCGAAAATCTTGTGGTGCGGGCGGGAACCGGCGAGGCTGGACAAAAGTTGTGCGCCGAGGGTTTCAAAGTCCCGGTGGGGAAGGCAGGGATTACCGGCTGGGTGGCGTCGCAGCGTTTGCTGCTCAACGTGCCTGACGTGACTAAGGACCCCCGGTACATCGCGGTGGCCGACATCCCCTATACGCGCGCTGAGTTGGCCCTGCCTCTGATGGCCGCCACCAAGATGTTGGGCGTGCTGGACATTCAGAGTACGCAGGAAGCCGCTTTCGCTGTGGAGGATGTGCGCATCTTGCAGTCCCTGGCCGATCAGATCGCGGTCGCCATTCAAAACGCCTCACTCTACGCGGGCGAGCACCAGCGGCGGCTGTTTTCGGAGAAGCTACGGGAAGTAGGCCGGGCGCTTTCTCGCACGGTGGTGCTTTCGGAGGTGCTGGACCTCATCCTGGAGAAAATGGCCGACATCGTGCCCTATGATCGCGGCTCAATTTTGTTGGCGGCCGGCGCGGAGATGGTAATGCCGGCGTCCAGGGGCTTCCCTGAAACGGCGCAATCGCAAAACTTGCGGGTCAAGATTAAAGAAGGGGATATGTTTGTGACGATGCAGCAGACCCAGCGGCCGGTGCTCATCCCCAATGTCAGCCAGTACCCGGATTGGCAACACGTAGAGGGGTTGCCTCTGGCGCGTTCCTGGTTGGGAGTGCCCTTGGTTCAGGAAGAAGAAGTCATTGGCATGTTGTCCTTGACCCGTGAGCGCCCGGAGCCTTATACGGACAGTGAAGTAACGCTGGCCCAGGCGTTTGCCGGTCAGGCCGCAGCGGCGTTGGAAAACGCTAAGTTGTATGAGGATGTGAACGTTGCTAATGTGCAGTTGGAACAGACGTTGCAACAACTGCGGATCACCTACGCGCAGTTGGAACGCCTGGACCGCACCAAGTCGGATTTTATCTCGGTAGCTTCCCACGAGTTGCGCACGCCGTTGACCGTCTTGAACGGTTACAGCCAAATCTTGTTGAGCGATCCCAAAATCCAGGACAACGACTATCACTACCAACTGGTAGAGGGTATCCAGGCCGGGACGGCGCGATTGCACACGATTGTGGACAGCATGTTGGATATGGCGAAGATTGACAGCCGGGTGCTGCAATTGCACCCGGAGCCGATGGGAATAGCGCAGCTCATCCACAACATCCGGCAGCGTTTGGCCGACGATTTGAAGCAGCGTGACCTACACCTGACCCTAGCCGGGCTGGATGATTTGCCCATGATTGAGGCCGACATCGAGGCGATCCGTAAAGTGTTTTATCACCTGCTGGTGAACGCTATCAAATATACGCCTGACGGCGGGGCGATTACCATCACCGGGCGGACGTTGACGGTAGAAGACCCTGAATTGTTCGCTGATGGCATTGAGGTGATGATTCAGGATACCGGCATTGGCATTGACCCCGGCATGCAGCAGCTCATCTTTGCCAAGTTCTACCAGACGGGCGAGATCGCGTTACACTCCACCGGTATGACCAAGTTCAAGGGCGGCGGGCCGGGCCTGGGACTGGCGATTGCGCGTGGCATTATCGAGGCGCACGGCGGCAAAATTTGGGTCGAGAGCGCCGGCTACGATGAAGTCACATGCCCCGGCAGCACCTTCTACGTGGCGCTGCCGTTGAATCCACAATGTTTGCTGACCGAAGCAGAGACGATTACTGAGCGTTAAACGGTTAAGGGGAGGTAGGCAATGAGTGTACCTAATCAAGCCTTGATTATGATGGAAGGCGACGATTACGTGCATCACCTGGAAAAAAAGGTGGCGCGTCTGGATCAGATGGTGACGATCGGTCACCTGTTAAACTCCACCCTCGATTTGTCCGAATTGCTGGAATTGATCATCAAAACCGCGGCCAAGCTGGTGGATGCCCAGACCGCTTCCATCATGCTGCTGGACGAACGCACGGGGGAGTTGTTTTTTGCCGCGGCCACCGGCGAGAGCCAGGAGAAGTTGCGCAAGATCAAGGTGCCTCTGGAAGGCAGCATTGCCGGCTCCATCTACGCCACCGGTCAGCCGACCATTGTGGACGACGTGCGGGACGACACGCGCCACTATACCGGCGTAGACCAGAGCATCAGCTTCCACACGCAATCCATTTTAGGGGTGCCGATGCAGGTGCGCAACCGGCGCATCGGGGTGTTAGAAGCCCTCAACAAGTTCGACCGCGTCCCCTTTGATCAGGAAGACGTGCAGGTGCTTTTCACGATGGCCTCGCACGCCGCCGTCGCCATCGAAAACGCCCGGTTGGTCGCCCGCTTGCAGGACGCCAACCGCCGCCTCTCGGAACTGGATCGGCTCAAGTCCAATTTTATCAGCATTGCTTCTCACGAACTCCGCACCCCGTTGATGATCGTGCAAGGGTACGCCAGCTTCTTGCGGGAGCAGGCTTCCGCCGAGACGAGCAGCGACCTCGACATGGTGCTCAAGGGGGCCAGCAAATTGCAGGCGGTGATTGACCAGATGACGAACCTGAATTACCTGGACGCGCGTTCGCTGACGTTGACCCCGAAAGAATTTGTCTTGCAGGACACGATCAACGAGGTCGCGCGGGAGTGGGGAGCGCTGGCCAGCGCCAAGCAGCAAGAACTGCAACTCAAACTGCCGCCATCACCCGTCATGGTGAATGGCGACCCCGGCAAAATCGCCCTGGTGTTGAACAACTTGCTGAACAACGCCGTCAGATTCACCCAGGAAGGTGGCCGGATTGAAATCGCCGTCGCGCACCATACGGGCCGGGTGGCGGTGGCGGTGGCGGATAACGGCATTGGAATTCCCAAGGACCAACTTGAGCGTATCTTTGAGCCTTTCTATCAGGTGGAAGATCACCTGGTGCGCCATCACGGTGGGTTGGGGCTGGGCCTGGCGATTGCGCGGGAAGTGGTTTCCCAGCACGGCGGGCGGATTTGGGCCGAAAGCGTCGAGGGGCACGGCAGCCGCTTCATTTTCACCCTGCCAATTATGATGCGGACACCTGAGCCGGACCCTGGCGATTCACCGGCGACTGCATAAAGATCATTTTCCTCAACGGATTAAGCGGATTTTAACGGGTGATTTTCCGTTGAATCCGTTGAGGCTATTTTCAGGAGGGCAACCATGCGACATCATTGGATGAGCCGGATCGTGTGGGTGGGAATCATCGTTTTGGCGTGGACAGCGCCATTGACTGCGCAGGGCGGGATAAGCGTTTCACCTGCGCAGATTAACATCGCCGCGGTGCGCGGGCAGGTGGCCGCGCGGACTTTGCTCCTGCGGACCTCCGAATCGTTGACCGGCTTGCAGGTGGTTTCTCTGGACCTGGTCGGGGCGCAGGGCGACGAGGTGTTGCCTGCCGGGGTCGTCGGCGTGGACTTGCCGGCCGCCAGCCTCGCGGCCGGCGACTTGCTGACCATCCCCGTGAGTTTCGACTTGCAGCAGGTTCCCTGCGGCGCTTTTACCGGCGAATTGTTGCTCAGCTATGAGGGTGGCAGCCTGTCGGTCCCGGTGAGCGTGACCGTGAAAGAGCGGCCCTGGCTGCCGCTGGGTGCGCTGGTGGTGGGCGTGGCGCTGGGGATTGGCGTCTCCAATTACCGCGCGCGGGGCCGTCCCCGCGACGAAATCCTGGTGCAACTCGGTCAAATCCGCACGCAGATGAAGGTGGACAAAGCCCTGGAAGATCTGGGCCGCCCCTTCTTCGACCGGGTGGAGGCCGAACTGGTGGACGTCGAAGCCGCGTTGGAGGGCCAGCGCTGGGAGGTTGCCCGTGAGGCGGCGGCGCGCGCCGAGCAGGTGTGGTTGACCTGGCGTCGAAGTCGCCCGGATTGGTTGGAACAATTGAAGTATCACCGGGCTTTGTCCGAGAAACTGGCCGGCATCAGCGCCCAGGCTCTCTACTTGCAAGAGGTGCAGCAGGCGGCGCGGGACGCCCTGCGCGGCATTCCAGATATGCTGCCCACCCCACAAGAGTTCCGGGGGAAATTGGAACAGTTGACCGGGCAGGTCAACCGCTTTGAGGCGTTGGAGGCGCGCTTGACGGCGTTGGAGCGGGTGGGCGAGGGGCAGGGCGTTTCCCAGGCCGCCGTGTTGCGGCGCAAGTTATATGCGCTCAATCCTGACGACGAATCGGCCATCACTCAATTGGACGCCGAAATCGAGGCGAGCTTCGTCCATATACGTCAGAGCGCCCTGCAAACGCAGATTGCCAAACTTGAAAAAATGAGCGCCGACTTGCCGGAGGCGGAACAAGCCGACTGGTTGGTGCGGGCGGCAGAATTCAAGCAGGCCCTCGCCGCGCTGACGCCGGGGGATGAGGGCGGCTACTTGGCTTTGCAGAACGCCGTAACGGCGGCGCTTGATGCAATGCGCCCCAATCCCAATGCATCGTTTGCCATTCCTAAAGATGTCTCAGAGACTCTCCCTTTATTGGCCGGACTTCCCAGTATCCAGATGCAAGTGCTGCCCGCCAAGATTGTGGACGCCCGACGTCGGCTGCGCTGGTTCACCTGGCTGACCTATGCCGTCGCGGTAATCTCCCTGGCGCTGGCCGGGTTTATGGAACTTTACGCTGCCCGCCCCGACTTTGGCGCAAATGGCGTCGGCGACTACTTCACCCTGCTGGCGTGGGGCTTCGGAGCGGAGGCCACCCGCTCGGCCGTCGCCGACATGGTGCAGAGTTGGGGTGTGATGGGGAGCAAATAAGGCGCTGTGTTCTACCACAAATCACCCGCGCGTCACGACGGGTGATTTGTGTTTTATACCGGATGGTTTCAAATGAATGTTGATCCCAATCAAGTGCAAACCTGGCTGCGAGAGGGAATCGCAGCCGCCAAAGCCGGGCAGATGGCCGAGGCTCAGACGGCGCTGGCGCGCGTCGTAGCTGCCGATCCCACGAATATCCCGGCCTGGCTGTGGCTCAGCGGCGCCATGTCGGATGCGAACGCGCGCGTCGCATGTCTGGCGCAGGCGTTGGATCACAACCCGGAGCAGCCACAACTGCAACAGGCGTTGGAGATGGCGCGGACGCAGCAGCTCCAGGTGTGGATGCATGAGGCGCTACAGGCTGAGGTTGCCAGCGACCGGCCGCGCGCGCGTGAACTGCTACTGCAAGTGGTCGCGGCGGACGAAGTCAACGTGGCGGCGTGGTGGGAATTGGGGCAGTTGGTGGAGGCGCCGGAGGATCAGGAGATTTGTCTTGAGAATGTGCTGGCATTGGACCCTGACCACGCGGCGGCCCGCCAGGCTTTGGCGGACATCCGGCGCGTCCGCGAGGCCGCGACGTTGTGCGAACCGCCGTTTGCCGAAGATACTGGTTTGCCCGACAGCCTGTTTGTCCCGGTGGAGCAAACGCCTCCTCCGGCTGAAACGACGGATTACCGCAGCCCCATTGAGTTGAATGCCGCCGAAATCGCCTCGGCGGCGCTGTTTTCCGACGAGCTGATGTGCCCTGCTTGCGCCGCCGTGACGCTTTACGAGGATCGGCGCTGCGCCGCCTGTGGACAGGTCTTGTGGGAACGCAGCCGGGTAGTGCCGTCCGCCCGCCCGGCGTATGGGTTGACGCTGGCTTTTGAGGGCATCCTCCTGCTTATTGCCGGGCTGTTGGCGATGCTGTTTGTGGCTTATGTAACTCTGTTGGTAGAGCCGTCAGATTTTAACATGGTGTTGCAGTTTTACCTGGGGCGTCTATCGGTTGCGCCTCCCAGCTACACGGCTGTGCTGGCGACGGCGCCGCCGTTCTTCTTCTGGCTGCCGCTTGTGCCGGGCATGTTGGCTGTCCTGATTTTTCTGATGATTTTGACCCGCTGGCAGCCGCTTTTTTACGTGAGCGTCGCGCTGGCGGGAACACGGCTCTTGCTGGGATTGATCTACGGGCTGCTCCTGTTGTTTGGCGGCCTGGGGGGCAATCCCGCCGGAGAAGGGCGACTGGCCGGTATCGCCGTCCGCTATATGCAGTGGGGGATTGGGGCGGGCGCGCTGATTTCCTTGATTTTTGCGGGGATATCCCTGGTCTTTCTGTTGGGCATTCAAGATCATTTTGAAATCACCGAGCGGCGCTTGTTGTTGAAGTTGGATCGCGATGTGGAGCACACGGCGGCATCCTTTTGGATGCATGGACGCCGTCACGCGCAGGCCCGCATGTGGGCGTTGGCGGCGCTGCACCTGCGCCGTTCCCTCATCATGGAGCAACGGCTAGAGGCCTATCTCCAACTGGTTGCTGCCTATGTCAACCTGGGGTATCTGGAGATGGCCCACCGGACGCTGGCCGACGCTCGCCGTTTCAGTCCCAACAATCCCCAGGTGGAGCGGCTGGCTGCTTTAGTCGCCGATCAAGAAACTGCTGCCGAGTCATAGCATCGTTAACGTTGGTCAGACGATAGTTTGAAGCAAAAAATGTATGTCATAGGGCTGTTATCTGGCCGGGCAGTGTGAAATAGAATGTACTGCCCTGTCCCACTTCACTGACGACGCCGGCTGTACCGCCCAACCGCTCGATGATCCGCCGCACGATGGACAGTCCCAGCCCGTGTCCCGGGGCGCGGACGTGCAGGCGGGTGAAGGGCGTGAACAGTTTCTCGCATTGTTCGTCCGTCAACCCCGGCCCGGTATCCCGCACCCAAAAGACGATCTGCGCGGCGTCCTGATCGGGGACTATGGGTGGGGCCGGCGGCGAGGCGCCCAACTCCACCCGTGGCGGAACGGCTTTCTCCGGCTGCCCGCCGTATTTGATCGCGTTGCTGATGTAATTGACCCAGATTTCTTCTACCCATGGCGCGTACCCCATGGCAACGGGCCAGGTTGACGGGACGCGAATGTCCGCCTGCGCATCTGTGATTTCGTTGCGCAGGCGGTCAAGCACTTCGGCGACGATGACCCCCATCTCTAGGGGTGCCATCGTCATTTGCTGTATCTCCCGCACGCTGGCCAACAGCAGCAGTTCATCAATGATCGTCGCCATCTTTTTGCTGGTTTTTACGATACGCTGCATGTTTTCCAGATGGTCTGCCGTCAGGAGTGGTTTGAGTTGGGTGGCCGTCATTTGCGTGAAGCCTATAATGATGGTCAATGGGGATTTCAGGTCGTGGGCCACGGTATGGGCAAAGGCATCCAGTTCAGCATTGCGGACTTCCAACTCCGACGTGCGTTCTTGCAGCGCCAGTTCCGCGCGTTTGCGTTGGGTCACATCGCGCAAGACGACGACCCAGCCGTTGAGTTGTTGGCGGCGATTGTATAGCGGCGAAACATAGAGGTCGTAATAGTGTTGCGCCGGTGGGCTGCCGAGAACGATCTGCGTCGGAGTTTCCGGCGCATTGAGCGGGTTCTGCAACATGTTCAACTGACCCGATAGCACGTGAGCTACCGGTTGCGCGATTACATCGGCCAATGGCGCGCCTAGCAGAGCTTGCGCGGCGGGATTCAAATCTACAATGCGCGCCTGCGCATCGAGGACGATGACGCCGTCGCGCATACTCTCTACCACTTTATCCCGCGCGATGGGGATGACGTCCAGCAAACGATAGCGAAAGAGTCCCCACGCCATTACCAGACCGGTCAAGGTAAAACTCAGTGGGGTGATATTGAGATCGGGGAAGGGATTGAGGCCGGTGAGATAGAGGAAATTGGCTGCCCACGGAAAAATTGCTCCGCTCAGAATGACCCTGATTTGTCTGCGATAGGTACTGCTCGCGCGTATCCATGCCCGCACCAACAAAACCGTGGCGCTGAGGAGCACCAGGTAGGCATACACGGCTCCGCCCCAGTAGGTTGCTCCGCGCGTGTTCGCCAGCATGGGAAACGCGCCGGTGGTATCAACCCCGTATTCCGGGTAGTACAGGTGATGCCACTCATTGGTCCAGACCAAGAGAATGATGAGACTGGGCATCGTGAAGAGCGCCAGCAAATTTCGCCGTGTGAGCCAACGTTCTTTGCCGGTGTACTGGATGGCGAACACCAACCACAGCGTCGGCGCTGTGGCGACCCCCAGGTAGCCCACTTTGGTTCCCCACAACATGGGTGTCAGCTCAGTGTTAGCAAGCTCAAAAGCGTAGCCCAGCAGCCAGATCGCAACGCTCACCATCATCCATCCAAACGAGAGGGCCGTGGGCATCTGGCGCTGCTGCCAAGCATACACCGCGATGCCTATTGATACCAGGGCCGAACAGATCAACACAATGATGTAGATAGTTTCTTGATGCATAACGGCTTTAGTATAACTTCAATTTGAGGGAAAGCCAATGGTTTTCCCTTCAACCTCCAACGAAAGAAAAAAACACCTCCCTGAAGGTCGAAAAACACACCGCCCGCCGCAATCCCTGCGCCGGGCGGTGTGCCGTCTACCGTCTACCGTCTACCTGCGTTATTCCGCCCCAAACCTGTACTCCGTCGTCGTCCGGTACGTCTCGCCAGGACGAAGTGTGGTGGTCGGAAACTCTGGCTTGTTGGGCGAATCCGGGTAGTGCTGCGTCTCCAGGCAGAAGCCGCTGCGCCAGTGGTAGACCGCGCCGCCTTTGCCCGGCAGGGTGGGAGGGAGGAAGTTGCCCGCGTAGAACTGGATGGCGGGTTCCGTCGTGTAGACCTCCATCACGCGCCCGGACGTCGGCTCGGCGACGCGGGCGGCGAGGCGCAGCGCGCCCGGCGCGCCGTTGACGATCCAGTTGTGGTCGTAGCCGCCGGCGAATTTGAGCTGTGCATCGTCGGCGTTGATGCGCGTGCCGATGGGCGTGGGCGCGCGGAAGTCGAGCAGCGTCCCCGCCACCGGGCGCAGTTCGCCGGTGGGGATGAGCGTCCCATCCACGGGCGTGAACCGGTCGGCGTTGAGCATCAGAGCGTGGTCGAGGATTGTGTTCGCTGCGCCCGCCGACAGGTTGAAGTAGGAGTGATTGGTCAGGTTGACGATGGTGGGCTTGTCCGTCGTGGCGGTGTACTCGATGCGGAGCGCGTTATCGTCCGTCAGTGTGTAGACGACTTTGACGGATAACGCGCCGGGATAGCCTTCCTCGCCATCGGCGCTGGTGTACGTGAGTTCCAGGGCCGGGCCGTCGGCGGCTTCAAACGCGCGCGCTGCCCACAGCCGCTTGTCGAAGCCCTTCACGCCGCCGTGCAGGTGATTGGCCCCGTCGTTGAGCGCCAGCGTGTACTCCACGCCATCAAGCGTGAACTTGCCATGCGCGATGCGGTTTCCAAAGCGCCCCACCAGACAGCCGAAGAACGGGTTGAGTCCCAGATACCCCTCCAGCGCGTCGAAGCCGAGTACCACGTCCGCATAAGTCCCGGCGCGATCCGGCGCGGTCAGCGAGACCACCGCCCCGCCGTAAGTCGTGATCGTCACGCGCATCCCCTGCGCATTGACGAGCGTGTAGAGGGCGACTTCTGCGCCGTCAGGCAAAGTACCGAAAGATTGTTTTTTGATTTTCATGAGAGTCTCCTTTTAAAATGCCACAGAGCACACAGAGTTCACAGAGAAACACACAAATCCTTTGCGTCCTTTGCGTCCTTCGTGGTGAAAAATTTTCATTTAACCTACCGTCTCCCTATCCTCCCACCACCTCGCCTTCGGCCACCAGCCCAGATGCCCCGTGCCGATTTTGCGCGTCTCGTCGCACAATGCCTTGTACGCATCGCTGCGCATAAAAGCGGGCGTGGTCAGGTCGAAGGGATGCGCGAAAGTGTCGAGATAACTTTGCAGACGCGCGCGCATTTCTGCCAGTACCTCGGCGTAGGCGGGGTCGTCGGCCAGATTGTGCTGCTCGTCGGGGTCGGCCTCAACGTCAAAAAGCTGGTCGGGGTCAAAGTAGGCCGGATATGACTCAACGGCGATCACCATCTGCCCCTGTAGCCGCTGGTGGATGTGGTTGGGCGCCTCGGTGAGCGCACCGCTGGTCATCGCGTCGAGCAGCCGTTGCGGGTAGCGCAGCGCGATGTATTTCCACTTGCCTGCCAGGACGGCGCGGGCGTAGCCGAACTCGAAGAACAGGTCGTCGTGAAGCGTTTTCTCTTCGCCGGTGAGCAGCGGGCGCCAACTCGCGCCATCCAGGCGCATTTCGGCGGGCGGCGTCATCCCGGCGATGTCCAAAATAGTCGGAACAAAGTCCACGTTCTGCACGCGCGCGTCGCACACCGTCCCCGGCTGCACCACACCGGGCCAGCGCAGCACCATGGGGATGTGGACGCCGTGCTGGTGGCACGTCCCCTTGCCGATCTCCGTGTTGTGATCCACCTTGAAGATGACGAGCGTATTGTCGGCTACCCCCAGCGCTTCCAGTTTGGCGAGGATGGCGGCGACCTGATCGTCAATCCACGTGATGCCGACGGTGTCGTGATTGTAGGGCAGGCCGCGGGCCGCGAGCCGCGCCTTCATCTCCGCGCGCGGCGGATGGAGGCCTTCGAGGTCGTCCTGTTTGCCGCCCTGCGTGTAGCGGAGGTCGCGCTCGTAGGACTTGTCATGCGCCGGGCCGTGGAAGGCGGTCGGCGTCACGTAGAGGAAGAAGGGCTGCGCGCCGTCGCACCCATCCAGGAAGTCGAGCGCGCCTTTGGTGATCCATTCCAGGTGATGCTCGCGCAGCGCCTTGATCGGGAATTCTTCGCCGTTGCTCACGACGATGCTGGCGGCGACATCGAAACCGCCGGTCGTCCGCACCTCGGCGGCGAGTGCGGCCTGGTACGCGCGCAGTTGCGCATCCACCGCCGGGTCGTCGAGGTCGGCGTCGGGGGCGAGGAAGGGCAAGTCCATCTCGCGGACGGGTCGCCAGACATCCCACTTCCCGGCGATGCCGGTGCGGTAGCCGTTGGCTCGCAGAACGTGGCCCAGGCTTGGTATGTCGCCATTGAGGACGACGTTCCACGCGAGGTTGTACGGCTCGTCAGGCGGATTCTGCGCCAGGAAGTGCGGGTCGGTGCAGTGGCCGGCGTACTGCCCGGTGAGGTACGTGTAGCGGCTCGGCGTACACGCGCTGGCGGAGCAGTACATCTGGTCAAAGCGCGCGCCCTCCGCCGCGAGGCGGTCAATGGCCGGGGTGGGCGTCCGCCCGCCGTAGCAACTCAGCCAGACGAAATCGGTGTCGTCCGGCATAATACAGACAATGTTGGGCCGTGAATCGGGCATTAGGACAACGCTCCTCTGAAAATAAAGGTCTGTTTCACGCAAAGGCGCAAAGGCGCAAAGTAAAAAAACAAGAACTTGGCGAGCTTGGCGTCTTTGCGTGAAATTTTCATTCGACCGCTGGTGAACGGCCGGTTAATGATGAATTCCCTTGAAAATAGTCCAAAGTCTCAAGTCCAAAGTCCAAAGTCTTGAGAATCCGTTAAATTCCGTTGAATCCGTTGAGAAATTTTCATCCAACCGCTGGTGAACGCCAGGCGCTAATGATGAATTCCTCTGAAAATAGCCACAGAGGGCACAGAGTTCACAGAGAAAACCCTTTATGTCCTTCGTGTCCTTTGTGGTGAAAATTTTCATCCAACCGCTGGTGAACGCTGGTTCATGATGAATTCCTGTGTAGTATGGGTCAAAGTTTAATCGGATTCACAGAATTGCCAAATTTTACGCCGTGCGTTTTCGTATCTTTTTCCGGTTGTGATAAGATATGCAGCAAGATCTAAAGTGAGGAGACTTCCTGATGACTACATCACGCGACCGAGTCTTACAAGCCCTGAACTTTACCGTTCCCGACCGTGTCCCCCGCGATCTGGCCGGGATGCGCTCGACGGGGATCAGTGCGTTTGCGTATCCCAGCCTGGTGGCGGCGTTGGGATTGCCGCCGCGCCTGCCGCGTGTGGAAGATACCGGGCAGATGCTCGCGCTGCCGGATTTGGACGTGCTGGACGCCCTGGGCTGCGACGTGATCACGATTGCCGATGGGACGACCAACGCCTTCGACCAGCCGGAAGTGTGGCATCCTTACGACTTTAATGGGCGGCTGCAGGCTCTGGTGCGCAATCCAGCGGCCTTTACCACCGAGCCGGACGGCACGATTTTGCAGGACTCGCGCCGGATGCCGCCGGCCTCCTACGTCTTCGACGACCTACACGGTGGCCAGCCGTTAGACCTGAGCGCCAATCTGCCCAAGCCCGATCTGGCGGCAGTGAGACGCGCTTTTTCCCGCGAGCTGCGCGACGAGCGCATCGTGGCGCTCCGCGATCTGTGCCGCCGGGTGCGCGAGTCCACCGACCGCGCGGTGCTGTTCAACGACGGCGCATTGCAAGTTCCCATCGGCATTGGCAACTACGGCGGCCTCGCCATCTTCCCGATGCTGTGCGTGCTGGAGCCGGACTTCGTCGCCGAGTTGCACGCGATCATCACAGAGTACGTCCTCAAGAACGTGCGCGCGCTGCTGCCCGAAATCCGCGAGTACGTGGACGTGGTGATGTTCGCCGCCGACGACTGGGGCACACAGCGCAACCTGATTGCGTCGCCGCAGGTGTTCCGCACGCTGTTCCTGCCATACTGGCAGCGGATCAACACAGAATTTCACGCCATCGCGCCGCAGGTCAAGCGGTTCTTGCACTCGTGCGGCGCGATCTACGATTTGATTGACCTGGTGATTGACGCCGGTTTCGACGTGCTGAACCCGGTGCAATGGTCGGCCGGCAAGCACAGCTACCGGGAATGGAAGGACAAGGCGCGTGGGCGCATCGCGTTGTGGGGCGGCGGCGTCAATGCGCAGGTCACGCTGCCGCTCGGCGCGGTAGCCGACGTAGAACGCGAGGTCGCTGAGGTCGTGACCTATATGGCGCAGGATGGCGGCTACGTCTTCTGCAACATCCACAACATCCTGGCCGAAATCGCGCCGGAGAAAGTCATCGCCATGTACCGGGTGGCCGGGGCGCAATGAAGAAAGTTTCACGCGAAGGCGCAAAGCCGCTAAGTTTTTTTATTCTTCTGCGCCTTTGCGTCTTTGCGTGAAATAAAATTGTTTGGTAAGGAGAGGACGATGGCATACGTAACGATCAAAGGAAAGCAGATGTTTTATGAGGAGACCGGCGCGGGGTTCCCGCTGGTGTTCGGTCACAGCTACCTGTGGGACGCGGCGATGTGGGCGCCTCAAGTGGCCGCGCTGTCGCAGCAGTACCGCTGCATCGTGCCGGAACTGTGGGCGCACGGGCGTTCGGAGCCGCTGCCGGAGATTCCCACCAGCATTGAACAGTTGGCCGAGGATTACTGGGCTTTCACGCAGGTGTTGGGACTGAAGCGCTTCGCCGTCATCGGCCTGTCGGTCGGCGGGATGTGGGGGACGCATTTGACGCTTGCGCACCCCGAAGCCGTGGCCGCGCTGGTGATGATGGACACGCACGTTGGGTCGGAGCCGCCCGCGAGCCAGGCGCGCTTCTTCCAGATGTTGGATGCGCTGGAGCGGGCCGGCCGCATGGTTCCGCCAATCGCCGAGGCTTCCGCGCCGTTCTTCTTCGCGCAGACGACGATGGACAAAGGGCTGGCGATGGTGGGGGAATTCAAGGCGCACATGATGGCGATGAAGCCGGAGAACGTCCCCAGCATCGTGGCGCTGGGCCGCGGCATCTTCGGGCGGAACTCCGTGCTGGAACGGCTGGGTGAGATCGCCGCGCCGACGCTGGTGGTGGTGGGTGAGGGGGATCGCTCGCGCCCGCCGCACGAGGCGCAGGATATGGCCGGGCGGATTCCCGGCGCGCGCCTGGAGATCATCCCTGAAGCCGGGCACATCTGCACCATCGAGCAGCCGGAGCGGGTCAACGCCGTGCTGTCCGGTTTCCTGGGGGCGGTGTTATCCTAGATGCAAGATTTCTCAACGGATTGAACGGATTGAACGGAGGGAAACGAATAAAAAATCCGTTAAAATCCGTTCAATCCGTTGAGAGAGAGGGGACGATGGGTGTGAAGTTAGGGCTGGAATATTTCCTCCGCGAACTGGCGCCAGGGCTGCGCGGGCGGCGGGTGGGGCTGGCGACGCATCCGCCGGCGGTGACGCCCGACTTGACGCACTGCCTGGACACGCTGTTGAGCGCGGGCGTGCGCGTGACCGCCTTGTTCGCGCCGGAGCACGGCCTGGCCGGTTCCGTGGCCGACGGCGCGACGGTGGCGCACGGCGTCCACGCGCGCACCGGCCTGCCTGTCTTCAGCCTCTACGGCGCAACCAAAGAGCCAACGCCGGCCATGTTGGCCGACGTGGACGTGCTGGTATTCGATATGCAGGACATCGGTGCGCGATTTTACACGTTTATCAGCACGCTGTTTTACGTTTTGCGCGGCGCGGCGCGAGCAGGGACGCCGGTGATCGTGCTGGATCGCCCCAATCCGATCAATGGGGTGGATGTCGAAGGGCCGCTGGTGACGCCTGGTTTTGAGTCCTTTGTAGGCATCGTTTCTATCCCCATACGGCATGGGCTGACGATGGGCGAGTTGGCCCGGACGATGAACGACGGCTATGCTTTGGAAGCCGACTTAACTATCGCGCCGCTGGCGGGCTGGCGACGGGGACTATGGCTGGACGAGACCGGCCTGCCGTGGGTGCCCACGTCCCCGGCGATGCCGCATCTTTCGACGGCGACGGTGTATCCCGGCATGTGCCTGCTGGAAGGAACGAACGTGTCGGAAGGGCGGGGGACGGCGCTGCCGTTTGAGGTGTGCGGCGCGCCGTGGATTGACGGCGAGGCGCTGGCGGCAGAACTCAACGTGCTGGCGCTGCCGGGCGCGCGTTTCCGTCCCACCCAGTTTGTGCCCTCCGCGTCTAAGTATGCCGGCGAAATCTGCGCAGGCGTGCAGGTTCACGTTCTGGATCGTCGGCTACTGCGCCCCGTCGCGCTCGGCGTGTGTCTGCTGGCGACGCTGCGTCGGCTGTATCCCGAATCCTTTAGTTGGATTACGCCCAGTTGGGAAGGACGTTTGCCCCACATTGACCTCTTAACCGGCAGCGACCGGCTGCGAAACTGCCTCGATGCGGGGGAGAACGTCCCCGATTTGCTCACGGCCTGGCGCGCGGACTCACTCCAGGCGATGCCGACGCTCCGGCGTTATGATATTTATCCTACTTGACCTCGTTATTCGTCATATCCCCCCTGTTCGCCCAAATTGAGGATTGACAAGCGCAAAACCCGCCCTATAATAAGTTAGTAAGTAAACTTTACTAACTTATCCCTCGTTCACAAGGCGGGATCGTTGATCAAAAAAGCCTCCCACGAACAGACCCGACTGTACAATTCGCAGTTGGTGCTCAAAACCATTTACTCTGCCGGGCAAATCAGCCGCGCCGAGGTCGCGCGGGCGACGGAGTTGACGCGCCCCACCGTGTCCGACGTTGTCGCGGAATTGCTGCTGCAAGGGTTGGTGCGGGAAGTGGGCCTGGCGCCGTCGCAGGGCGGTAAGCGCCCGATGATGTTGAGCATGGTGGACGATTCCCGGCATTTGTTGGGGCTGGATTTGGGGCGGGAGGATTTCCGGGGCGCGCTCATCAATTTGCGCGGCGTCATCCAGCATCGTATCAACCTGCCGCGCCCGGATGAGGACGGCGATGCGGCATTGGCGGCGGTTAACGATCTGGTGGATGCGTTGTTCCGCGCGACGAATCGGCCGGTGTTGGGCATCGGCATTGGCGCGCCGGGGTTGGTGGACGCGGACAATGGCGTGATTTACCAGGCAGTGAACCTCAACTGGCAGAACGTGCCGTTGCGTCAGTTATTGGAAGAGCGCTATGGCGTGCCGGTGTATATGGCAAACGATTGTCAGGTGGCCGCGCTTGCCGAGTATACCTTTGGCAATGGCAATCACGCCTCCGATCTGGTGGTGATTCACGTAGGGTGGGGCGTGGGTGCCGGGATCGTCCACAACGGCAGGCTGCTACACGGCAACCCGTTCGGTGCCGGGGAGATCGGTCACATCATTTTGCCTGAGAACCACGAGTTGTGTCACTGCGGCAGAGTGGGGTGTCTGGAGGCCGCCGTCAATACCCGCGCCATCCTCCGCGAGGTCCGCGCGGCGGCGCACGGGTCGCCGGACTTCGCGCGGCGGCTGCCGGTTTCCCCCGATGTGGTGACGTTTGACACCGTTCAGGCGATGTTTGCCGCCGGCGATCCCACGGTGCGGCAGATTATGGGGGCGGTGGGGCGCAGTCTGGGCATCGTGACGGCCTATTTGGTGGGAATCCTGGGCGGCTGTCGCATTTTGATCGCCGGTCGGCTGGCAGGGTGTGGAGAGTTTTTGTTGGATGCGATCCGCGCGGAGATGGCGCAGCGTACGCTGCCCTCGCTGGCGCAGAATACCGAGATTGGCTACGTGAGCCTGGGGGCGGACATCGTCCTGCGCGGCGCGGCGGCTTTGCTGCTCCATCACGAACTTGGACTGTTTTAACCGAGAAATTTTGTCAGCAGATTGAGCAGATTAAGCAGATTTTTGCCTGGGGTTTATTTTTTAGGAGGTTTCCTTTGAGTGAGACGGCGATGGATATCAAAGCGCCGCCCAAGGGGGCGCCGGTAGGACAGTGGATCAAACGGATCACCTCACACTTTCTGGTGAGGAAGGCGGCCAGGGCGTTGTTTACTATCTGGTTTGTTACCACTCTGATTTTTTTCCTGGTGCGCCTGATGCCTTCCAATCCCATTGAGGTTTATATCAATGAGTTGATCGCCCAGTACAGTCTCCCCTATGCTGAAGCGCGTGACCAGGCGGCTTCTCTTTTCGCCATTGATTTAAGCGCACCTTTGTACAAGCAGTATTTCGATTATATGGGGGAACTTCTCCGGGGAAATCTAGGAACTTCGCTGCGTTCGCCGGGTACACCGGTGATGGATATTATTGCCCGGTTTTTGCCCTGGACGATTTTCAGCGTCGGGCTTGGGCTGCTGATCAGTTTTACGTTGGGGGTGTTGCTCGGCATGTTGATGGCCTACAAGCGGGATGCGCTTTGGGAGCCGCTGGTCTCCGGCATCGCTTCCGTGTTGAGTTCCATCCCCAATTATATCGTCGGCATTGTGCTGTTGGTGTACCTGGGCGTGTATTGGGGACTAGTGCCCATTGCCAAGATACGCGGCTCCACCTCGCCGGGGATGCAGCCGGGCTTTACCGTCGAATTTATCGTGGATATTTTCTTCCACGCGGCGTTGCCCATCCTGACGTATGTGCTTTCTTCGGTGGGCGGCTGGATTCTTTCCATGAAGAGCAGCACGATGAGCACGTTGGGGGAAGACTACGTGACGATCGCGCGGGCGCGGGGGCTTTCAGAAGGGCGGATCACCACGGCCTATGTGGGACGCAATGCGATGTTGCCTCTGATCACACAGTTGTTGATCAGTATCGGGTTCGTGGTCGGCGGGTCCATCCTCATCGAAAGTATTTTTGTGTATCAGGGGATTGGCTATCGCCTGTTGTCTGCGCTTTCCACGCGCGACTATCCGCTGATGCAGGGAATCTTCTTGATCATCACCATTTCGGTGGTGGTCTCCAACCTGTTGGCCGATTTCGTCTATGGCTGGCTCGATCCGCGTGTGCGCATCGGGGGAGGTGAGAAATGACCGCTGTTACAGCTACTTCCCCCGCCTCGAAAGTGGTGCAGACCTTGCGCAGCATCCCGCGCGGCATCTGGCGGTTCTTAAAGTTGATGAGCCGCAACAAGACCGGCTTCCTCGGTTTCCTGATCTTCATCGGCTTTGTGTTGTTGACTACCGTAGGGCCGTTGTTGGTGCCGGAAGCCAAATCCGCCGACATTCTGGCGATTTATGCGCCGCCCTGCACCTTCAAAGAATGGCGGGTTTTTGCGCGCGACGCCTGGTTTAAGGGTATCGCGGTAAGCGCGATTAAGACGAGCGGCGCACCGGTTTGTATGGAACATCTGTTGGGCACCGATAGCCAGGGAAAGGATATTTTCGCGCAGATCGTCCATGGCGGGCGGGACATTTTGGAGATGGCATTGCTCACCGGCCTCATCTCGACGTTCGTCGGTATTACCCTGGGCGCGTTGAGCGCGGTCATCGGCGGCCGCTTCGATGCGTTCCTCACAATGATGGCGGACATCTGGCTGACGATTCCCCGCTTCCCGCTGTTGGCGGTGCTGGCGACGCTGGTAAAACTCGACAATATGTTGATGCTGGCGCTGTTGTTGTCCTTCCTCTCGTGGGCTGGGCTGTACCTCTCGATTCGCGCGCAGGTTTTCTCGCTGAAGGAGCGCGATTACGTGGAGGCGGCGGTCGCGCTGGATTTGGGGCTGTGGCACATCATCTTCTCGGAAATTTTGCCGAACATGATGAGCTACATCGCCATCAGTTTCACGTTTGGGATGACCTCGGCCATCTACGCGCAGGTGGGGCTGGTGTTCCTGGGGTTGGTGCCGCTCACCCGCAACTGGGGCGTGATGATCAACCTGGCCTGGACGCAGGGCGCGATTTTCTTCAAGGACAGCGTCTACTTTATCATGGCGCCGGTGATGTCCATCGCGCTCTTCCAGCTTTCGATTGTGTGGATGAGCCGGTCGCTGGAAGAAATCTTCAACCCACGACTGCGCACGGGGTAGGCAAGATGCAGGAGGCAGGAAGCAAGATGGAAACTGTGACGACACTGGGGCCGACTTCGCCGCCGCTTTCGGTGCGGGATTTGTGGGTGGAATACCGGGCGGAGCGCGGCCTGGTGAAAGCGGTGCGCGGCGTTAGCTTCGATCTGGCGTCGGAGGAAAGCCTGGCGTTGATCGGGGAAAGCGGCTGCGGCAAGACGACGCTGGGCGTCGCGCTGATCCGCCTGCTGGTGAAGACGGCCCGCATCCGCCAGGGGGAGGTGATCTATCAGCGCGACGGCCGGGCGGTGGACGTGTTGAGCCTGAATCCGCGCGAGCTGCGTCGCTTCCGCTGGCGCGAGTGCGCGATGGTCTTTCAATCCGCGCTCAACGCCTTCAACCCGGTGCTGCGCATCTGGGATCAGATTCACGACACGGCGCAGGCGCATGGGATGGTCTCGCGGGACGAGGTGCGCCAGCGCGCGATGCAGTTGTTGGAGCAGGTGCAGCTCGATCCCCGGCGGGTCATTGACGCCTATCCGCACGAATTGAGCGGCGGGATGCGGCAGCGCGTGCTGTTGGCGATGAGCCTGCTGCTCAATCCCCAGGTGTTGATTTTGGATGAGCCGACGACGGCGCTGGACATCCTCACGCAGCGCACCATCATTGATCTGCTGCGGCGCCTCAAAGCGGACGTAGGCTTTTCGATGATTTTCATCTCGCACGACCTCTCGACGGCGGCGGAACTGGCCGACCGGGTGGCGACGATGTACGCCGGCACGATTGTAGAGATCGGCCCGGTCAACGACATCTTCTACCGCCCGGCGCATCCGTACACCCTGGGCCTGATTCGCGCCGTGCCCACCGTCACCGGCGAGTTTGAGGAGCTGCGCTCCATCCCCGGCGCGCCGCCGGACCTGATCGATCCGCCGACGGGGTGCAAGTTTCACCCCCGCTGTCCTTACGCGACCCCGCAGTGCCGGGAAGCGGAGCCGTCCCTGGGACCCTATTATGGAGAAACCCATGCTGTGGCCTGCTTCAACGTGGCCCGCGTGCAGCAGGATACCGGCGATCTAAGTGCGCGTTTCAGCCAATCTCTTGGAGATAGTATCCTATGAGCGAGTATTTAATTGAGGCCCGGAATTTGGTGCGCACCTTTGGGACGCGCAAGGCGCGTGTGACTGCAGTGGATGATGTCTCGTTCGGCATTCGGGAGGGCGAGGTGGTGTGCCTGGTGGGGGAGAGCGGCTGCGGCAAGACGACGACCGGCAAGATGGTGACCGGCTTGCTCAAGCCCACGACAGGGCAGGTGCTTTATCAGGACCGTCCGGTTTGGAGACCCGATGGGCGCAAGGCGGACGATTTCAAGACGTACCGGTTGGGCGTGCAGATCATCCATCAAGACCCCTATGCGTCCTTGAACCCTTCGCACACCATCTACAAAATCCTGAGCACACCGCTCTTGCACCACAAGCTGGTCGCGTCGCCGGCTGAGGCCATGACGCGCGTGGTGGAACTTTTGAATACCGTCGGCCTGGGGCCGGTGGAGGATTTCCTCACCAAGTATCCGCACCAGTTGAGCGGGGGGCAGCGCCAGCGCGTCTCCGTGGCGCGCGCGTTGACCGTCAACCCGCGCTGCATTGTGGCCGACGAGGCCGTCTCGATGGTGGATGTCTCGATCCGCGTGGGCTTGCTGAATATGCTGGCCGATTTGAAGCGGACGCTGGGCGTGACTTACCTGTTCATCACCCACGACCTGGCCGTCGCCAAGTTCTTCGCCTGGGAAGGCCGCATCGCGGTGATGTACGTGGGCAGCATCGTCGAGTTTGCCTCGACGCCGCAGTTGATCAACAACGCCTTGCACCCGTACAGCAAGGCGCTGCTGGCGGCGGTGCCGGAAGCCGATCCAGAGCTGACCCGGCACAAGGAACGGCTCCAACTGCGCAGCCAGGACATACCAAGTTTGTTGGCGCTGCCAAGCGGCTGCCGCTTCCACCCGCGTTGCCCGTTCTTCGAGCCGGGCCTGTGCGATGTGCAGCGCCCGGAGTTGCTGCCGGTGGGCGAGAACCATTACGTCGCCTGTCACGTCGCGGCGCGTCAGGCGGGAGTGGCCGGCGCGTGAGTCCGCACCTGGGGCGGGCGGCCTTCCGCATTGCCTTTTTTATCGCGTTTGTGTCGGGCGCGCTGTTGTTCTTTC
Source organism: Anaerolineae bacterium (assembly GCA_034429475.1). Classification (GTDB taxonomy): domain Bacteria; phylum Chloroflexota; class Anaerolineae; order B4-G1; family SLSP01; genus JAKQHY01. Next base: position 261 of record DAOUGD010000039.1, on the reverse strand, counting down.
TGGAACCGGGCAGCGCCGAATTTGTCGTTTCCGTCGTCACCCTGCTCATCGGCCTGATTTTCATGGTGGCTATCGCGGTGATTGTCCGGCGGGCCAGTCGTTAAAGTCGTTTAGTCTTTAGTCGCGTAGTCCCATAGTCGTCAACGTGACTATAAGACTATCGGACTAAGAACCTATCCGAAAATTATAGCGGCGTTGCGCCGCTGCGCCGGGTCTTGCGGCTAAAGCCGCTTTCAGGAAGGTATTTTTTCGTGGGCGGGC
>DAOUGD010000038.1:0-2659 GCA_034429475.1 Anaerolineae bacterium | reverse complement strand
TGCGCCCGCCCACGAAAAAATACCCCCTTCAAACCGCGCCTTTAGGCGCAAATCACGGGCCAAAAGAATTTTCGGATAGATTCTTAGTTTACTCAGCTTTGGCGAGCTGCCAAATCATTCCATTGATTGCTGCTTGATCTATGGTATGATAGCCGCAGATACGAAAATTGCACGTAAGCAGGAGGAGAAAATGCTGTTTAAGAATTTGGGTGTCCCAGAATTGATTTTGATTTTGGTGGTGGCGATGCTCATCTTCGGGCCGGGGCGTATTGGCAAGCTGGGGTCGGAGCTGGGTCGCGGCATCCGGGGTTTCCAGGAAGGGCTGAAGAGCAAAGAAGATAAGGAAAAGGAAAAGGAAAAGGAAGAGAAAGCCCTCGAAGTTGTCGAAGCCTCGACTGAGTCTGAGGCAGAGACCGAAGCATAACCATCTTCTACAAAGAGAAGCAGCGTTTTGCGCGCGTGTTTTAGCCACGCGCGCAAATTTTTGTAAGGTTCGAGGAAATTCTGATGACATTCAAAGGCATCATTTTCGACTTTAACGGGGTGCTGTGGTGGGATACCGCCCTGCAAGAGGAGGCCTGGCAGCAGTTCGTCACCGAGTTGCGCGGGACGCCGTTTTCGGCGGAAGAGATGGCGATCCACATTCACGGGCGCACCAATCAACACACGCTCGAATACGTGACCGGGCGCGCGCTCGCGGGCGTGGAGCTTGAAGAACTGCTGCAACGCAAGGAAACCATCTACCGCCGTCTCTGCCTGGAACAAGGCTCGGCCTTCTGCCTGTCGCCCGGCGCGATCCCCCTGCTGGACTTCCTGGTGGAACACGCCATCCCCCACACCATCGCCACCGCCTCGGAGAAGACCAACGTGGCGTTTTTCATCCAACATCTGGACCTGGCGCGGTGGTTCGACCCGGCATTGATTGTAATGGATAACGGGGTACGCCCCGGCAAACCGGCGCCGGACATCTACCTGCAAGCCGCGCAGGCTCTCGGATTAGCGCCGGGCGAGTGTGTGGTGGTGGAGGATTCCCATTCCGGGATCGCCGCCGCGCACGTCGCCGGGATCGGGCATATTATCGCGTTGGGGCCGGCCGACACACACGAGGCATTGCGGCAACGGGTCGGTGTCCACCAGGTAGTGGAAGAGCTGGGACAGGTTTCTACAAGGTTATTTCAGCCGAGCAAGTAGAACCTAATTCCCGCCCAGAAACACGATTTCATCCCACTTCAAACAGCGAGCGCGGTAATCCTGATTGCCGGATAATACCTGTCAAAGTACCGATTTTCAATTCACTATGATCCGGCACAGGCACAGTGATGGTAGTCTCGCCCTCATGCTTTTGCATAATGATGTGGCTCCCCTTCCGCCGCACCTGGGTAAATCCGTAGCGCGACATAATTTTGCAAACTTCCTGACCGGACAAGGTTCGCAATTTAGGCATGGGATGGTTCCATAGCGAGATCGAAAAATGCGGCAGGCACAGTTGGCATAATCGGCAGAATATACGATTCGTGTTTCAAACGGCGCTGGACTTCCGAGGGAGCCGCCACTTCAAAAAAGCCTTCGACCGCTTCGACTAAGTTATAACGCGCCTCCTCAACAGTATCCCCCTGGCTGACAATATCCAATTCAGGACAGGTGGCAACGTAACCATCGCCTTCACGCTCAATCACCGCGGTAAATTGCATAACTCTATTCATTGCCATACTCCTTCATCACGGTTAGTGGAAGCCCATCTTCGTCAGTAACCTCATGGTAACATAGGTATAGGAAACGTAAAACGTGAGGCCCTGACTATGTCGGCCTCACGTTTCACGAATCCGATCTTACCCTTTACCCGCGCCGCTTGAGTCGCCGTTCCAACGCGCGCACCAGCAGCGAGAGGCCCAACGTCATCACCAGGTACAGAAACGCGACGACGTTGTAGGTCTCGAAGAAACGGAAGGTGGAAGCGGAGTAGACTTTCCCCAGTTGGGTGATGTCTTGCACGCCCAGCGCCGAAACCAACGCGGAGTCCTTGAGCATGGCGATGAACTCGTTGCCCAGTGGCGGCAGAACGTTCCGCACAGCCTGCGGCAGGATGACGTAGCGCATACTCTGCGCGTAAGTCATCCCCAGGGATTGCGCCGCCTCCATCTGACCACGCCCGATGGATTCGATGCCCGCGCGGAAGATTTCCGAGATGAACGCGCCGTAGCCGAGCATCAGCGCCATGACGGCGCGCGCGGTGAAGTCCACCTGGCGGACGTTCAACACGTTCAATATTTCCAGCTTGATCAGCGGCGCGACCAGCCAGTTGCGCGCGGCCACCAGAGCCGGCGCGCCGACAAAGGCGATGTAGTACAGGATGACGAGCATCGGGATGCCCCGCATAATTTCGACGTAGAACGTCGCCGCCTCGCGGAGGATGCGCTGCCGCGCGACGCGCATCAGCCCCATCAGCAGTCCCAGCGCAATCGCCAGCAAGAAAGCGATCAGGGAGACATACACCGTCGTCCCGACGCCCTTGACCGTGGCGTCGAAGATGACCCGGTAGTCCCCGTTGTTGACGATACTCCACAGGAAAAACACCGCCAACAACAGCGCCGCCACCAACCAATACGGCAGCCGCGACAGTAGGGGCGGGGTCCCCCCGCCCCGCGTAGGCGGCCCCCCG
>DAOUGD010000037.1:0-1885 GCA_034429475.1 Anaerolineae bacterium | reverse complement strand
CTCCCGCCACACCCGATTTTTCCCCCGTCATCTGGATCGTATCGCCCGCTTGCACGTCCTCGATGTTCGTGTTCACAGGCAGCCGGTTGCGCGCGAGGCCGATGCGCCCCTCGCGCAGGTCTTCGCGCAATTGCTCGTGCTGGATGCGGTCGAAGCCGTTCGCCGCTTTAATGCGCTCCGCCTCGGCGTCCCAAGCCATGCGCTCGCTTTGTGAAGCCGGGTCTGACACGCGGAACAAATTCGACACCACCGTCCGCAGCATCCGGTAGGATTCCTCGGGCTGCGTGCATTGGAGCGTGAAATGATCCAGTTCCGCCCGGCGCAGATACGAGATTTTCTCCGGTAATTGGCGAACCAATTCGGGCACCTGGAGGCCATAATATCGCGCGGGCATCAGCGCCTCAACGCCTCGCAGCATCCGCGCCCGTGTCCCGAACATGTTAATCTGCTGGAGTGTAGCGAAAAGCGGCTTTTATGGGAATGAGACCTCGGAATCGGCTTGATGTTGTGCTCCTCCGTGCAACGGATTGGACTCGTTGCAAGGCCAACTCCGCCGCGGAACCGGAGGAGCACGGACATGAGTCTGGCTGGAATTTTGCCCGCTGTCACTCAGTTTTTGGCGCTCATTGCGCCCGCGCTATCGCAGCCGCAGGCGGCGCATCTGGCTCGGATGCTCGATGCGATGATCGTCCTGGAGGGGCGCAAGAGCGCGGCGCGCATGGGGCGTTTGTTCCGGGGTCCGCGTTCGCGTTCGGCGGCGGCGGATTTTCTGACCGAGAGTCCGTGGGATGGCCCGTGTCTTTTCGCGGCGCTGCGCGAGTTGTTCTTTCGCGAGGCCGTGAGGCTGGCTTCGCGTCTGCCTGCCCGTGCGCGCCGGGGGTTGCGGGTGGTGGCGCGCGTGGACGACACGCTGGTGGAAAAGCCGAAGGAATCCACGCATTTTGCTGGGGCGGACTGGCACTTCGATCACACGCGAAGCCGCTCGGTGTTTGGTTATGTCTGGGTGACCCTGCATGTTTCACTGGGTCCGTTCGGGTTTCCGCTGGGGTTGCGGTTGTATCTGAGGGGCCGGACGGTGAGGCGGCTTCGCCGCCAGGCCCCGGACCTGGGCGGAGTCCTGGGATTTCCCGAGGGGCGGATTCGATTCCGCTCGAAACTGGCGCTGGCTCGCGAACTGCTTGTGGAACTGGCGCCTTATCTTGAGGAGGTGAAGCTTCCCGTCACGGTGTTGTTCGATTCGTGGTATTGCTCCAAGTCGCTCATTCGATCTTGCCGCCGCCAGAGGTGGCACGTGATTTGCGCAATCAAAAGCAACCGGAAGTTGGACGGTGCGCCGGTCCGCCAGTGGCTCCGGACGCTTGGGAAATCGGCGTTTTCGCCCGTCGAGGTCGAGAGCGCCGCCGGCGAGTCGGCAATCTACCATGCGGCCTCTCGCGAGGGGCGTGTCGAGGGATTGCCGTCGCGCTGCCGCGTCGTGTGGTCGCTTCGGAAAAAGAGGGATCGCAACCCTCTCTACCTGCTCTCAACGGATGTCACGCTTTCGTTGTCCGAGGTATTGCAGCTGTATGCGGGACGCTGGCTGGTGGAACTTCTGCACTGGAACCTGAAGGTGAATCTGGGTTTGAAGGACTTCCGGGTGCGTTCGCTGCGCGGGATTGTCCGTTACGCGGCGGTGTGCATGATGGCTCAGGCGTGCCTGGAGTGGCGCGCGTGGGGCAAGCCGGGAACCTCCCCTGTCGATGTGCGCAACAGCCTTCGGGCGCTTCGCGCCGAGCGACTGCTTCGCGCATCCGCCCGCGCCGCCCGGCGCGGCGTGAACATCCGGACAATTATCAAGACCTATGCGCCCCTTCTCGCCGCTTGAGGAAAAAACGCTACACTCCAG
>DAOUGD010000036.1:0-3276 GCA_034429475.1 Anaerolineae bacterium | reverse complement strand
GATAAAGCGCCACGCCGGTCCGCTCGCTTTTTTCAATGAGGGCGCGCAGCAATTTGCCGGCAAATCCCTGACCTTGAAAAGCTGGGGCCACGCCAATGATTTGGAGATAGAGGTAAGGTTTGCCGCTCATAGTCTCTCTGCGGTCCGTTTCAATGGGCCTGAAGATAGGCTGCATTTTTCTCGCGGTTTGCATCCCGATTTTCATCCCCGTCCACAACGCGCCACTGCGCAGGATGCGCCAGAGCGTCATATCGGCCACTGCCCCCGGAACCCAGGCCGCAACGCCTTCCAAAATCTCTGAAGGAGCGTAGACTTCCCCGTATTTCAGGCAATAGCGGACGGGCGTTTCAAAGCCATACGCTCTTTGCGTCATTGTGGCAGCGCCAAAGACCGCGTTCCATACCGGGTCGTGTTGGAAAGCGTCGGCCAACACCACCGCGGCCCGGTGAATGTCTTTTTTCTGTAGACAGTACAAACCATCCGATGTTTTTGCTATCATTTTTTTTGCCTCATCTCGTATCTCAGGTGTACGTATGGACCCTCCTTAAGGCCATTCCATAGAAATAACCATCCCAGATGCGTGAAGCGTGAAATGTGATGATTTCACGATAAAGGGCTCGCGTTTCATGTTTCATGTTTCGTTCATACCCCCAATCCTGGGGTAATTTAAATCCTGGAACTGCCTAACGCTGTGCGGCGATGTCGTTGTAGCTCATGGCCGGATGATGATACCGCACACATCGCCCGCCTTGACTCTTACATAAATACACAAAATGCACAGGATATATTTCAAAATTCCGTATATCCTGTGCCTCCATGGTAGAATTTCAATCCAACCGCTGGTACACGCCAGACGATGTGGCGGTCCCTAATGTCACCGCACCACGGCATTCTTGCGACGCCAGAATATCACCGCGACGATGACGGCCGTCAGCGCCAGGCCGGCGCCAAATTCGGTGGTGAGGTACGTCGTAAAGCCGGTGTCCCGCGTCAACTGATCGCAGATACTCTGGACGAAGATGTTGTGGCTCGCGTGCAAGATCGCCGCCGCCCACAGACTGCCCGATTTGAGACGCAGCCAGGCGAAGGGGAAGCTGATGCCAATTACCATCACGCTGAAACAAAGCAGCGCGAACCAGCGCGGCGCAGTGGCGTGATAGTCCGCAAACAGAATGAGAGGGTAATGCCAGACCGCCCAGATCGCGCCGCTGATGAGGGCAACGTTGGTGAAAGAGGTCAGTTTTGCCAGTTGCGGCACCAGCAGCCCGCGCCAACCGATTTCCTCACCCAACGCCGGGAGAAAGCCGCCCAAGAGGAACAGCAACGTCGCGTTTCTGAGGACGAAAACCGGCCACGGCTGGCCCACCGGCACGTTTTCTGTGGTGAGCGCCCCCCATCCCAAGAGCCAGACGAGGACATACACCACACCGGCGTAGGCGATGGGCAGCGCGTAACTGATCAGAAGATAGCGCACGGAGCCACGCCCCCATCCCAGGCCGCGCAGATTGCGCTGGAAGATGAATGTGGTGAGCAACGCGGCGATGCCGGGGCTCCACATCAATCCTAACGTATATAGCTGACCTTGTGCGTCCGGTTGTCCCGCCTGGCTGCGCAGGAACCAAAAGGGGATGCTGAACAAAAAGGCAAAGCCCAGAAACGTGAGAATACGGCGGCGGCTGTGTTGAGTATCGTGGCTGGTCATTTTTGCATCTGCCGCGCCCATGCCGCCGCGCGCTCCAACTCACCGTCCTTCAGCGGGCCTTCCTTGCCATTGACAAAGAAGCCTGCCGGCGCCATTGCCTGCGTCCCGCCTTTCTTGACCAACTGCGCGGCTATCGGTTCAGCCGCATAGCCGAACAGTTTGACGAACATCGTCAAAATACGCGAGTTGACTTCCTGCACGTCCGCGCGCGTGTCAAAGGCGGCCACCCTGACGCCCTTGAGCGCCCCCGCTGGGATCGCTTTCAGAAATGCCTTCACCGGTTTCAACGGTTGAAATGCCTGCGTTGGCGAGCCGACCATCAGCACGTCCAGGCCGGTCAGATGCTCCGGTCTTACGTCGCCTACGCGCAAGGTCTGCGCGCCCAGCGCGTCCCTATCGTCTGCGCGACTTTTTCCGTATTGCCAAACACTGAATCATAAACTATCAACGTCTTCACACCCCTTCTCCTTTTGAAATCATGAGGATGATCACGAGCAATGCCAGGGTCAACACGCCTGGGGCCACCCGATGAACGGCCAACATTAACGCATAATCCAGCTTCTCCATGCTCATCAGCGCGCCGCTGGCAAAGAGCGCGACGATGCACAGCGCCGCCAACCCGAGCAGCACAATCACCAACCATGAAGCATTGACGGTTTTGAGCGTATTGCCGAGTTGTACGGCCGCCAAGACGACCGCGCCCAAGGCCAGCAATTTGTGGAGGTTAAAAAGGAGGCCGTGATACGGTTTACCGATGTGACTCAACCAGAAACCAAAACTCAAGGTGAGCAGCAACAAAATTCCAGGGACAGAGAACTGCACAAACATAGATTGGTAACCTCTCATTGGTTCACACGTTTGAGAAGAAATGGGTCTTGCTGCGCCATGTTACGGTTACACCATGGCGGCAACGGAGTCAGCCCAGGTACGGATGGCATCCCAATCGCGCAAATCGGTGGCCGGGGATTTATAAAGCGGGCTGCCCGGAATGACGGCTAACAATGTATCGGGGAAGTGCATCGTGGCCGGATCATACTTGCCGCCAAACATTTCCACCGCGACCGGTTTGAGCCAGGGATACCGGGCCAATTCCCGATCCATCTGCACGCGCACTTCTTCCGGCTTTTCGCCAACGCGCACCGGCCCGAGGGTGAAGACGGCGACGGGCAGGGCCGTCAGCGCGGCCTGGTGCTGCGCAAGGAAGCGTTGCGCGTCTTTGAGCCAGCTCCCGATGTAGAGCGGCGCGCCCAACACGACCGCGCGGTAGCCGGCCAGCGACCGCACCTGCTTCGCGGGTTGGACGTCCACCGCCAGGCCGTTTTCGCGCAGCGTCGCGGCGACTTTTTCGGCCACTTCCTGGGTGGAACCGTAACGGGTGGCATACGTCACGAGGATTGAATCGGACATGGGTACTCCTTTTTCTGATACTCAGTAGATGGAAATTTTCGGTGTTGTCCCTGATTTTCCTTGATGGACATCATTCTTCCAACAGGGTGAACAAAGGTTTGAGTGTCGACAATTGATCCAAGAATTGTGCGGGCACTCGGTAGGAGAGCAGCTCAGCAGTCGTCCAA
>DAOUGD010000035.1:0-7891 GCA_034429475.1 Anaerolineae bacterium | reverse complement strand
CAGGGCAATCGCATTTGGATATTTTCACCCCACTGAGGGGCAACATGATGGCTATGATGGCGACTACTGCCGCCACTTCAGGAGCGTATGAAGGCTGCATTCCCCACTTTGGCCCAAAAAATACCCCTAATGCGATTGCCCTGGTTTCTGATTTCTTTGACATCTGTTTGAATAATGCTATGATGACTATCGAGTGTATACACAATTATGGAAAATAAGCGGACGCAAAAGCCCATCTACCAGGTTTTGATCGCCGTGATCATTTTGACCATTCCCTGTTACTGTTTGGGATTCGCGGCGTTAGCGCTGCGTCCCACCCCCCTGACGCCAACCGCCATCGCCACCCCGACGTTGACCGCCACGCCACCCCCTAACGCGACCCCGACGCGCTATCTGGTCGGCCCCGGCACGCAAACGCCGGAGAAGACTTTGCCAGCTACGCCAACCCAGTGGTTCCCTCCCACCCGCACCCCCACACCTGAGCCGACGGCTACAGGAACTACCACCCCCACGCTCACGCCATCGCCGACGGCCACGCCCACCGAAACGCCGACCGTCACCCCCACGCCCACCGACACGCCCACGTTGACGGCCACACCCACCCTGACGCCGACCGTCGAAGTGACCGAAACGCCGACGCTCGAACCGACGCCCACCTTTACCCTTGAGCCGGAACCTACGGCGACGTTCACCCCGGTGGCTAAACCCACTCCGGAGCCCATTACGCCGACCTTGTCCATCAACAATGTGGTGGTTTTTACCCTCAAGTAAAACCACCTTTTCTTTTCATTTTTCTCGTACCAGGCAGGAGACTCTTGGAAACCTTAGCGCTCTTAAAAGCTCTTTCTGAAGTTCATGGCCCTTCCGGGCGTGAGCAGCCGGTGGCCGACCTCATCAAGACGTGGTGGACACCCTACGCCGACGACATCCGCGCGGACGCGCTGGGCAGTCTGATCGCCTTACAGCGCGGCAATGCGCCCGCGCCCCGCCCGGCCGTGATGCTGGCCGCTCACATGGATGAAATTGCTCTCGTCGTGACCGGTATCGAGGGGGAATTTCTGCGGATTACGTCGTTGAGCGGGATGGATCGTCGCGTGGTGCTGGGGCTGGAAGTGCTGGTCCACGGCGCGCGGCCTTTGTCCGGCATTGTAGGGACGCGTCCGCCGCACGTACTGCCCCCCGCCGAACGCGACAAGGTGCTGCCGTGGGACAAACTCTTCGTGGATGTAGGACTGCCGGCCGACGAGGTCAAGAAGTTAGTGCGCGTCGGCGATTCCATCACGATGACCGGCGACTTGCTGGAATTAAAAAATGGCCTGGTGGCCGGCAAAGCCCTTGACAATCGGGCCTCGGTGGCCGTCGTGACATTGGCCCTGGCATCCCTGCGGGAGCGTGTCCATGCCTGGGATGTCTACGCGGTGGCGACGGTGCAGGAGGAAGTGGGCGTCAAGGGCGCGATCACCAGCGCGTATGGTTTGTCGCCGCAGATGGCGGTGGCGTTGGACGTCACCTTTGCCAAGCAGCACGACGATAGCGATACCGGCACCTTCAAGTTAAACACCGGGCCAACGATTGGCATCGGCCCCAATTTCCATCCGCAAGTGGTCGAAAAACTGGAGAAAGCGGCAAAAGCCGAGGAAATCCCCTACACACTCGAACCGGCGCCGGGACACAGCGGCACCGACGCCTGGGGCATCCAGGTGGCGCGGGAGGGCGTCCCGACCGGTCTGCTCGGACTCCCTCTCCGCTACATGCACCAGCCGGTGGAAACGGGCTGCCTGCGCGACCTCGAGCGCGCCGCGCGTCTGCTGACCGGCTTTGTGACCCGCCTCACGGCGGAAGATAGCCCCCGCTGGGAGGACGAAGCATGAACCGCGAAACCCTGGTCAATACCTTGTTGACGCTTTCCGAAGTCATCAGCACGTCCGGCAATGAAGCGGCCATGCGTCTCGCCTTACGCCCATTGCTGGAAGGCTATGTGGACGAGATGCGAGTAGACGGGTTGGGCAACCTGATCACCCTCAAGCGCGGCACGGGCGAAAGCTCCCTGCGCTTTCTGGTGACGGCGCACATGGATGAAGTGGGCCTGATGGTGGTGGGGTACAACGGCGAGGGCGCGCTGCGGGTGGAATCCATCGGCGGCGTCAATCCCCAAATATTGCCCGGCCTGCGGGTGCTGGTGGGCAAGGAGCGCTTGCCCGGCGTCATTGGACTCAAGCCTATCCATCGCGCGCGCGCCAACGACTTCAAGACAGTCCCGGCGATGGAAAGCCTGGCAGTGGACATCGGCGCGAAGAGCAAGGATGAAGCCGAGGAAGCGGCCCCGCTAGGCACGACGATTGCCTTTGCGACCAAACCCCACAACCTGGGCGACAGCCTGATGGGCAAATCCTTCGACGACCGCGCCGGCTGCACCGTCTTGACGGCGCTGCTGCAAGGCGCGCGCCTGCCGTTTGACCTGTACGGCGTCTTCACCGTCCAGGAAGAAGTCGGACTGCGCGGCGCGCAGGTGGCGACCTACGCGGTGGATCCGGACGGCGCCCTGGCGCTGGAATGCACCGTCGCCGACGACTTACCCAAAGAAGATGAGGACGTCAGCCCAACGACGCAACTGGGAAAGGGGCCGGCGCTCACAGTGAAAGACCGCACGTACACCACGCCGCCGCGTTTGCTGCGCCATGTAATGCAGACCGGTGAGGCCGAGGGGATTCCCTACCAACTGAAGCAACCCGGCATCAGCGGCACTGAGTCGGGCATCATCCACTCCGTGCGCGCTGGCGTCCCGGTGATGACCATTGCCGTTCCCTGCCGCTACATCCACAGCCCGATGGCGCTGTTGCGCGTCAGCGACTTGGAGCATACCTTCCAACTGGTGCGGGCGTCCTTGCGCCGCATAACGCCGGACGTGTTGCGTCCCTGAGTAAAAAATTAACGCAAAGGCGCAGAGCTGCAAAGATTCTTTGATGTTTTTCTCTGTGAACTTTGTGTTCTCTGTGACTATTGACGGAGGAAATGAGTGAACCTGGAACTGTTAACCAAACTCACGCAGACTTTTGGCCCTTCGGGGTATGAAGAGGAAATTCGGGAAGTCCTGCGCGCGGAAGTGGCGGCGTTTGCCGACGAAGTGCGCGTAGATCCTCTCGGCAGCCTGGTGGTGCGCCGCCGGGGGAAAGACGGCGGCAAGAAGATTCTGCTCGCCGCGCACATGGACGAAATCGGCCTGATGGCGACCTACATCGAAGAAAAAGGCTTCGTGCGCTTTACGTCCATCGGCGGCGTGCGCCCGGTCAACTGCATCGGCGGGCGGGCGCGGTTTGCCGATGGCGTGGTCGGCGCCATTTACGTGGAACGGCGCGAAGATGCCACGACATTGCCGGGACTGGAGCACCTGTACATAGATGTGGGCGCGACCAGCCGGGAGGATTGCCCGGTCAAAGTGGGCGACCCGGCGGTCTTTGTCGGCCCACTGGAATCGCGCGGGCGGCGGCTGATCAGCAAAACGATGGATGACCGCATCGGGTGTTATGTCTTGCTTGAGGTGCTGCGCCAGCTCCCGGAGACCGCCAATGACGTTTATTTCGTCTTCAGCACACAAGAGGAAATTACGTTGTCGGGCGCGCGCACGGCGGCTTTCCGCATTGACCCGGATATAGCGATCTCAGTGGACGTGACGATGACCGGAGACACCCCCAAGGCCTTGCCGATGGATGTATCGCTGGGTAAAGGGCCAGCGATCAAAGTCAAAGATGGCGGCATGATCGCTCATCCGTTGGTGCGCGACCTGTTGGTTGTCGCTGCGGAAAAGATTGGCTCTCCCTATCAAATGGAAATCTTGCTCGGCGGCACGACCGACGCCGCTGCGATGCAGGTCGTGCGCGCCGGTGTGCCGAGCGGCTGCTTGAGCATCCCGTGTCGTTTTGTCCACAGCGTTTCAGAGATGGTGGACGAAAGCGACGTTGAGCATGCCGTCCGGGTTTTCCTGGCGGCGCTGCAAATGGCATAGAGAGTGCGCTTCTCATCCATTGAAATTCTGAAGAGCTTGTGTTATCATGCGCTAACTCTTAACGTGGGTGGATGTGAAAGGGGCCTGTGGTAGGTTCTGTGGGGGACAGACCAGGGCCATAGTTTTATAGTTCTTTAAGGAGGAGAGCGATGAGTAAGCGAAATGTGCTAGGCGTGATTGGCTTGGGGTTGGTCATTGTCTTGCTGCTGGCGGCTTGCGCGGCGAGCAGCAGCCCGGCAGGCGGGGGAAATCGGCCCGCTGATGATCAGGGGGCCGGGGCGCAGGGTTCTTCCAGCACGGGCGCGACCGGCGATACCGAGGGAGACAAACCGTCCGACGCAGCGGAGGAGAAGGATACCGAGGTAGCGGAAGTGCAAGCTCCTACCGCTACTCTGGAACCGCAGGATGCTATCCCCGACATCTTGGTTGTTCATCCTGATGCGTTTGACTTCGAGATCACGGAAATCACCCATACCTACGTGTATCGCGTCCCAATGATGGTCGCCGAGACCCTCGAATACATGGAGACAGAACTCAAGGCATTGGGGTGGAGCGAATTGGGCAAACCCACGTTGATGGGGCATCTGGCAACGCTAAACTTGCAGCGTGAGGGGTATCGGCTGAATGTTAGTTTGCAGGATAACGAACATTCTAAGACCACGCGGGTGCAGATGTTGTTGTCGGAGCAATAGTTTTTTATAGATCAAGATACTGGGAGGTTGGGTGGAGAGTTTAGAACTGGCAAATCAGATTGTGGAGATCATCGTTGATAAGCAGGGAGAAGACATCTTGGTGTTAGACCTGCAAGAAGTAACCACTTTTACGGATTATTTCGTTATCTGTTCAGGTACCAGCCAGCGTCAGTTGACGGCGCTGATGGGGGCGATTTCCGAATCGCTCAAACAGGGGGATGAACGGGTGACGCCCTACCACGTTGAAGGGGGAGCTGAGGGTGGGTGGATTTTGATGGACTACAACAGCGTCATTGTTCACTTGTTCAGCCCTGAAAAACGGGATTACTATGATTTGGAAGGCTTGTGGCGCGCTGCGCGGGTGGTGGTTCGGATTCAATAACCTATTCAAAGCCCGGAGTGATTAGCTCCGGGCTTTTGAATGTTTTTGACACGCTTTTTATTCGTTGTATAATTTTCGCGATGAAATCAGGGGTAAAGCAAGCTGTAGGGGAGAGCTGGCATACCCATCTTAAATGGCTGAAACCGGGATTGGGCGTCAAACGCTGGTTATTGCTCCTGGCGTTAGGGGTGGGGTTGTTAAGCCTGGGTGGGGCGGTTGCCTTCCGTGATTTCTACCCCCTGCCGGTGTACTTTTACTACTTGACACTGCAATTTTTACCGCGTGGCATTCGCGCCCTGCTCTTCCTGGGGTTGGGGGTAGGAAGCGTCGGCCTGGGGTTGTGGGGGCTTAACCGCACGCTGTTGGAGCCGTTTGTGAACGACGTCAACGGTTCCCTCAGTGACGTGTTGTACGACTATCGGCGGCGGGGACGCGGTCCGAAGATCGTGGTCATCGGCGGCGGGCACGGGCAGGCAACGGTCCTGCGCGGGCTGAAATCCTACACTTCCAACCTGACGGCCATTGTCACCGTGGCCGACGATGGCGGCTCCTCCGGGCGGCTCCGGCGCGACCTGGGCATTTTGCCCCCCGGCGACTTCCGCAACTGCATCGCGGCGCTGGCCGACGATGAATCGCTGGTGACGCGCCTCTTCCAGTACCGCTTTGCCGGCGGCGAAGAACTGGGCGGGCACAGTTTTGGCAACCTCTTCATCGGCGCGATGTCCGGTATCACCGGCTCGTTTGAGGCGGCGCTGAAAGAATCCAGCCGGGTTCTGGCCGTCCAGGGCAGCGTGATCCCCAGCACGCTTGAGGCCGTGACGCTCTGCGCCGACATCGAAAAAGACGGTATGCCGGTAACGCGGGTGCGCGGCGAGTCGGCCATCCCGGAAGTTCGGGGGCGCGTCCTGCGGGTGCTGCTGGAACCGGCGGCGCCGAGAGCTTATCCGGGGGCGGTGCGCGCGATTCTCGACGCCGACCTGGTGGTGGTCGGCCCGGGCAGTCTGTACACCAGCATCTTACCGAATTTGCTGGCGCCGGAAATTGTCGAAGCCTTGCGGGCGACGCGCGCTCCCAAACTCTACATTTGCAATGTGGCGACCCAGGTGGGCGAGACGGAAGCCTATACCGCGCGGGATCATTTACAGGCTTTGGAGCAGCACATCGGCGACGACGTTGTCACCGTGGCGGTGGTGAACGACCGGTTGCCCGATATCCAATTGCCCCCGGACGTTGCGTGGGTGCATTCCGACCTGACTACGCACCCTAAGACACGAATCGTTCAGGCCGATCTGGTGGACGAGGCCTGGGGGTGGCGTCACGACAGCGACAAGCTAGCGCGGGTGGTGACCGGCTTCCTCAGTAAAGAGCGATAAGCGCGTTGGAGATTGGTGATTAGGGATTACCCCCCCGGGTTAGTCCCTAATCCCTAGTCTCTAATCTACTAACGTAAAGGAGTATGATATGGCTACAAAAGTTGGTATCAACGGTTTTGGCCGCATCGGTCGGCAAGTTCTCAAGGCCATGCGGGATTTCTACCCGGACACGCTGGAAGTGGTGGCTTTCAATGACATCGGCGATCTGAAGACGATGGCGCATCTGTTGAAGTACGACTCGAACTATGGCCGCTTCAACGGCGTTGTCGAAGTTGCCGCTGATGCTTTGCTGATTGATGGCAAGAAGGTCACGGCCTTCAAGGAAACCGATCCGGGCAAGATTCCGTGGGGCGACATGGGCGTGGATATCGTGATCGAATCCACCGGCCTGTTCACTATCAAGAAAGATGGCGTCAACAAGAAGGGGAAGACCGTGCAGGGCGCGGAGAATCACATCACCCGGGGCGGCGCGAAGAAAGTCATCATTTCAGCCCCCGCTGAGGGCGAGGACCTCACCATCGTCATGGGCGTGAACGACGATAAGTACGATCCCGCCAATCACCATGTCCTCTCAAATGCTTCCTGCACCACCAACTGTCTGGCGCCGGCGGCGAAGGTTGTTCACGATCACTTCAAAATCGTGCGCGGCCTGATGACGACGATTCACGCCTACACCAACGACCAGAAAATTCTCGACCTGCCGCACAGCGACCTGCGCCGCGCGCGCGCCGCTGCGATGAGCATCATCCCCACCACCACCGGCGCGGCGAAGGCCGTGGCGCTCGTCATCCCCGACCTGAAGGGCAAGTTCGATGGCTACGCGCTGCGCGTCCCGACCTCGACCGTTTCCGTGGTGGACTTCACCGCGCAGATTGAGGTTCCGACGACCACCGAGGAACTGCGCCAGGTCTTCCGCGACGCGGCGGCCGGCCCCCTGAAGGGCATTTTGCAGGCCGTGGACGAACCGCTGGTCAGCATTGACTACAAGGGCGATCCGCACAGCTCTTCCGTGGACCTGCCGTTCACGATGGTGCTCGGCAAGGAAAAGAACGACTTCATCAAGGTTGTCACCTGGTACGACAACGAGTGGGGCTACAGCGTCCGCACCGCCGACCTGGCCGCCCTGCTGGCGCGCCACTTATAAGCCGCGGAGTCGTTGAGGCGCCTGAGTGACTTCCCTGCAAAAACTCACCGTAGAGAACGCAGAGCGCGCAGAGTTTTTCAAACTTTTCTCTGCGTTCTCTGCGGTCTCCGTGATGAAATGCAGGTTTTGCAGTGAAGTTAGGAGTAGGCGCGATTTTCTGACTCCCCGACTAAGTGATTGATATAAGGACTACCAGGGAGATTAAGAGCATGAACAAGAAGACCATTCGTGACGTAGACCTGAAAGGCAAGCGCGTCCTGATGCGCGTGGACTACAACGTGCCGATCAAAGAGGGCG
>DAOUGD010000034.1:0-2716 GCA_034429475.1 Anaerolineae bacterium | reverse complement strand
ACGGACTTCAAACACGCCATCACCACCTGCCTTGCCGAAGTGTCGGGGCAATACAAAGACCAACTGGCGACGTTGCTCACCCTCAACTTTCAAACCTTTGAAAATGTGACTTTATGACCCTTACGAGTATAAAAAATCCCGGCCTTTTCAAAAAAGCCGGGATTTCACTGCCGTTAGCCTTTAGGGGAGCTTCAGCTCTTGCCCCGCGCGGATTACGTTAGGATCGCGAACCTGATCGCGGTTCATCTCAAAAATTTCCTTCCAGCGATTGGCGTCGCCCAAGACGTTCTTGGCGATCTTGCTCAGGCTGTCCCCCGCCTGCACGACGTAGGTGCGGGGTTTCGCGGCGGCCGCGGCGGCAGTTGCCGCGGCGGCTTCGGCCACTGCCTTCGCTTCAGCCAGCGCTTTTTCCGCCGCGGCCACCCGGCCCTCCGCTGTCGTGGCCCGCAGTTCCAGCGCCCGGATTTGCCCTTCCAGGGTGGCAATCTTAGCGTCGCCGCCCTTCGCGGCGCTCGCCAGGTCTGCCGCCCGTTTCTCCGCATCGGCGGCGTGTTTCTCTGCGTCGGCCGCGCGCTTCTCCGCCGCGGCGACTTTGTCCTCGGCGATCTTGGCGCGTGAATCCGCCATCCGCGCCTTAGACTCCGCGACTTCCGTCGCCTCCTTCGCCGCTCGTAACTCTTGTAGCGCCTTTTCCAGCGCGGCCTTCTCATCCTTGCTGCTCAGCGCGTCGCCCAACCCACCCAACAAACCTTTCTTCTGTTCGTCCGCCATTGGAATCCTCCCTAATAGAATCAACTACAACGGGTTGAGATAACCCGTATTGTGTCCAATTGTGCTATAATCTAAAGTATAGTGACGTTTACAAAATGAACAACCTGCCGGGGGAGCCTGGAGAGCCAGGCTGAGAGGGCGTCCACCATCTGACGCCGACCCTAGAACCTGATCTGGATCATGCCAGCGGAGGGAGTGTAAAGCAACTCGCATATCCCCCCGCAACATTGGGGGGATGTGTGTTTTTAAATGTTCAGGGGCCGGGAATGGGTAATGAGTAATGAGAAATGAGTAACCCGTTACCCATTTCTCATTACCCATTTCTTATTACCCATTTCTTATTACCCATCAAAAGGAGCCAATTTATGAAATACCGCACCCTTTTCTTAGGAATCGCGCTGATCGCGCTCTTGGCCGGCTGTGCCGCGCCCACGCCGGCCGGCCCGCGCACCCTGCGCGTGATGACCTACGGCAGCTTCAGCGTCAGCGAAGAGGTCGTGGCCGAATTCGAGCAGGCGCACAACGCCAAATTGCAATTCTTGGACGCCGGCGACACCGGGCAAATGCTCAACCAGGCCATCCTCAGCAAAGACAACCCGCAAGCCGACGTACTCTACGGCGTGGACAACACCTTCCTCAGTCGCGCGTTGGTTGCCGACATCTTTTTGCCCTACCGGCCCGAGGAAATTGACAACATCCCTGCCGACTATCAATTGGACGGGCAGTACCGCGTCGTGCCGGTGGATTTTGGCGACGTGTGCCTGAATTACGACCAGGCCTACTTCGCCGACCACGCCCTGCCGGTTCCCCAAAGCCTTGACGACCTGCTCAAGCCGGAATACAAGGGCCTGCTCGTCGTCGAAAACCCGGCTTCCTCGTCGCCAGGGCTGGCCTTCCTGCTCGTCACCATCGCCGCCTACGGCGAAGACGGCTACCTGGACTACTGGGCCGGTCTGCGCGCCAACGACGTGCGCGTGGTCGAAGATTGGGACACGGCCTACTACGGCGAGTTCAGCGGCGGCGCGTACAGCGAGGGCGCGCGCCCCATCGTTGTCAGCTACGCCACCAGCCCCGCCGCCGAAGTCTACTTCAGCGAGGGCGCGCTCACCGAGCCGCCCACCGGCGCAGTGACGGCCCCCGGCGCCTGCTTCCGGCAGGTCGAATTTGCAGGCATCCTCAAAAACGGCGAACACCGCGACCTAGCCGAAGCCTTCATCGAATTCCTGCTCGGCGAAACCTTCCAGGCCGACATCCCGCTGCAAATGTGGGTCTTCCCCACCAACGCCAACGTCGCGCTCCCGCAAGTCTTCAACGACTTCGCTCTGCAAGCGCAATCCCCCGCCACCCTTCCCGCCGACGCCATCGAGCAAAACCGCGAGGCGTGGATGCAGGCGTGGGAAGCCGTGGTGTTGAAGTGAGGCGAGAGGTAAGAGGCAAGAGGCAAGAGGCAAGAGGCAAGAGGCAAGAGGCAAGAGGCAAATCTTGCATCCTGCATCCTGCATCCTGCATCCTGCATCCTGCATCCTGCATCTTGCGTCCTGCATCCTGCATCCTGCATCCTGCATCCTGCATCCTGCTCTTGCCGCTGCTCTTTCTCCTCCTCTTCTACTTTTATCCAATGTCGGCGATTCTGCGCGTCAGTTTTGCGCGGGGGGATGGCGCGGACGTGCTCACGCGGCTCTTGGGGATGGAGACGCTGCGCGTGCTCGGCTTCACCGGGATGCAGGCGGCGCTCTCGACACTGCTGACGCTGGCGCTCGGTCTGCCGGGGGCCTACGTCTTCGCCCGCTACACCTTTCCCGGCAAAGCGCTGTTGACGGCGCTGACCACCGTGCCCTTCGTGCTGCCAAACATCGTTGTGGCGGCGGCGTTTACGGCGCTGCTGGGGCCGAAATCGCCGTTGCATACGGTGTGGGGCTGGGTGATGGGGACAATGGGGGCGGGG
>DAOUGD010000033.1:0-1558 GCA_034429475.1 Anaerolineae bacterium | reverse complement strand
TTGCGCTGTGGCTCTGGGGTGCTCCCCGTTTGACTTGCCTGTACCAGGTCTCTTGGAGCTACACGCGCAACTCGCTGCGCGTGCGCGGGGATACCGTCGTGGAATGGCATGCGGTTGGCGTCTTCTGCGCTGTGTCTACCTGGAGCGTTGCGCTCACCCCACACGGCACTGTCGTGCATTGGCATCACCGGCGAATCGAAACAGTGAGAGAGCCGCGTCGCCCCTGCCCCGGGTGCCCCGGGTTACTGTGCCAACCCCACCGATTAATCGTACATCTTCGCAGCAATGCAGCAATGCAGCAATGAGCTCGGCGACGCTCCTCTACGAAGGCGGCCGTGACGCCTCGCTACGCTCGTTTCTGTTCGTCACTTGCCGCGACCGTAATGGGCGCTGAAACTGACGAGGGCGAGCTTCGACTAGCAGCGTCCGTTACTCGCCCTTGGCGTCAGTTCGTGTCGAAATCCGCTCTTCCGTCGTAGACGCGATGCGATCGTGGCCGAATTGTGGCTGTTTGGATTCGTGGGGACGACGGTGGGACTTCGGTGAGGTGCGTTTCTACGGAGTGCTGGATTTTGCAGCGATTATTTGGTCGTCCTTCCCGTCCGTCGGGGTTTTGGTTACGGCTGCTCATCGTGTGTCGCTTAGCGACAACACCAATCAGACGCATCATTGCTCCTCCCCCCTCCGCCGCGCAAGCGAGTGTGCAATTACTGTTAGCATCAGTCGCGGGGAATCGCCTATACCGATCTAGCTTCGATCAACTTCAACCTCCGTATACTTCTTTACAACCGTTAGATATTCATAGACGCGCTGAATGATTTCTTCCTTCTTGGCATCAGTCACCGTGTCACCGTGATACGGTGAATCCCACTTGCGAATAGCCTTCTTGTAAATGCACGGCACCTTGTCGCGCAGGTCCAACTCGACGGCCATTGAGCGATCCCCTTCCGAGTATCGAATCTCGTAGAAGTGTGGTGCATCAATCGTAAATGCTGCCATCGTCCTAGTATCCTCCTGAACTGAACGTCGTGACATACGGATTTGTCAGAAGCGCGGGTAATTCCCAGGTGAAGAACGTGCTTCCGGCACGCAAGCCCTCAACGAACCCAGTCACATTGCCCGACGCTCCGGCTGCAAAGCGCCGCGATAAATTGTTCCAAACTGCGGAGGCCTGTGGACCAGTGAGCGGTGAGTTGGGTCCGAACAATAGCTGACTGTCGAGCCAGCTCCCGCCGGGCGTCATTTCCAAAGTGAAGGCGCCATTCTTACCTGCAAATGCTTCAGCAAGTGCTCGATTTCCTGGGCCCGACCAAAACACGGCACCATTGGGTGGAGTCGCGACATCCAGTTGACTAGATATCTGCATGTACCGCTGAAACGCATTTGCCCCCTCCGCCACAACAGCACGCACCTCCGGCACGACGCTGCCGAGCTTTGGCCCGTTCTGAATCGCGTATTGCCCAGCACCGACCCCCGCTGTCACTACCTGCGGGTTCGCCGCGGCAGTCGTTCCCAGGCCGCTGAAGTAGGGGTAAGCAGTTGGGCCGGCCGCGAGGGC
>DAOUGD010000032.1:0-8182 GCA_034429475.1 Anaerolineae bacterium | reverse complement strand
GGCGGGGGCTTCGACCTCGGCAGGGGCGGCGGGGGCTTCGACCTCGGCAGGGGCGGCAGGTATCTCAATCTCGACCGGCGATGCCGTCCTCACTGCCGGTGCGTCTGATACGGCGAACTGAACTTCTTCGGCTGCGACGGCGACCGTTGGCGGCATCACGGCGACCGGTGTCGCCGGCGGCGTCGCGGCGGCCGGGGCGCTCGGCGATGCCACGGCTTGCGGCGGGATTGTGATGGCGGATGTCGCTCCGGTTGGCGCGCCTGTTGCCTCTGGCTCGCCCATCAGTGTGGACTTTGGCTCTTGGCGCAGCCGCAGCCACCAGACGAGCAGGATCACCAGGAGCAAGGGGAACACGATCAGCACCACAAGGCCCAGGAGACATAACAATGCGCGTAATAGAAACATGCGAACCTCCTCTTTGAAAATGAATCGTTGGAACGTTTCAACGTTGAAACGTTGTTTTTCCTTACTGCGTGATCCCTCAGAATGGCTTTTTTGTCAGGCGATCAACGCAGCGATGGCGGCTTCTGCGGCCTGCGCTTCTTCGGGTGATAGCGCGCCGATTTCGAATTCGGCGCAGAATTGCTCACCGGGAGCCAGGAAGCGCACATTGCCTTTCGCCTTTTCGGCAGTGTAGCCTTCCGGCTCGCACGTCCCCGCTTCCACCAGGGCGATGGCGTCCTGATCGGGTGTGCGCGAAATCCAACGGGTGGCCTTGGGCAGTTGCGCCGGGCGGTGGCGGATGACATCGGCCTGCCCGTCGGGATGGATTTGCATGGAGTGCGCCCAGCCGTCGGCGTCCGCCAGGTAGTCAATGAAGAACACCGCTTCGGGGTCGAAGGCCAGATCGGGGGTCAGGACGTGATGCTTCTCTGGATGCCGCCCCAATTCCTGGATGAAGTCCACGTAGCCGTGGCCGGGGGTGATGTGGGATGGGATGCTCTTCCGCACCCGCACGTGCTCTGGCGTCGGCTGCGCGCTGTAAACCAGTCGCCCGTGGTTCACCGGCCTGAAGTTGACGTGCGCCAGGTACATCAGCACCTGCGGCGACTGCTTCAGGTTCGTGATCGTCATCGCCATTTTGAACAGGGTGCGGCCCGCGTAGAGTCGCACCAACGGCTCGGCGACGTAGTTGTGGGCGAAGGCAACGGTGTGCTGATATTCGCCACCCAGGCCGACGTAAGGGCCGTCTTCGTCTTCTCCGACGACGACGTAGGCAGTCTGGTAGGGCGCGTTGGGCAACTCGCCGTGCAGGGGATGCGTATCCTGCGGGCCGGGGCCGCCGTTTGCGGTGGCGCCGCAGTGCTGCACGAAGCCGCCGAAGGTGTCCAGGAAGACCCGCGTGGGGTAGGGCTGATCGAACATTGTCTTCATTGTCAGATCGCGTCCATTGAACGCCGCCGACCAGACTTGCTGGCCCTGGTAGGGCAGCAGCACCAGCTCGCCCACGTCGCTGACCAGGCTCAGGCCGCACACGCCCGTGTCGAAGCGGAAGGTGAACACGGACAGGTCGCCCCATTCCACCAACAGCTCTTCATGGTCAGAGAAAAACTTGGGCGCCAGGTAGATAATGGATTCAAAATCGTTCATAACGGTCCTCCCTTTGAGACTCAGCGGATCGGCGGATCAGCGGATCAGCGGATTGGCGATTCTTGATTCATACTCCTTTTAGCTCCACAGCCGATCCCAGGAGCGTTCTTTGTCCCAGTCGTCCGTCGGCTCGAAGTAGCCGGGCTGGTCGGGGTCAATGAATTCGCGGAGCGCGGCCTCGTTGAGGTCGGCAAAGCCCAGGCCGGGCGTCTCCGGCACCTGGATGTAGCCCTGCTGGATCAGGGGATTGGGCAAGCCTGTCACCAACTCGTTCCATTTCGGCTCGTCCACCGAGTGATTTTCCAGCACCAGGAAGTTCTCCGTGGCGGCGGCGCAGTGGACGGCGGCCAGCGCGGCCACTGGCGAGCCGGCCATGTGCATCGCCATCGCAATGCCGTGATCTTGCGCCAGATCGCCGATCTTCTTCGTCTCCAGGATGCCGCCCGACGAGGCGAGGTCCGGGTGGATGATGGAGATGGCGCGCGACTGGAACAGCGGCATAAAGCCTTCCTTGAGGTAGATGTCCTCGCCGGTGCAGATGGGGGTCTTCACGGCGCGGGAGAGCGTCACGTACTGATCGGGGAACTGCCAGGGGAGCATGTCCTCGTACCAGGCCAGCGTGAACACGTCCAATGCCTGTCCCAGGCGGATGCACGATTCCAGCCCGATGTGACCGAAGTGGTCAATCGCCAACGGGACTTCGTAGCCGATGACGCTGCGCACATCGTCCACGTACTTGCACAGGAGGTCAATGCCTTTCTCTGTGATCTGGATGCCGGTAAACGGGTGCATGATGTGGTAGCTTTTGAGCGTGTCCGGGAAGCCGATGAGCGCGTCGGGCGTTTCGCGCAGCAAGCCGATGCCCAAATCCATCTTGAGGAATTTGAAGCCCTGCTCCATCCGCCCCTTGAGCCGCTTGCCCATCTCCTTGCCGTCGGGGACGCTGTCGGTGTCGCTGTAGCACAACACTTTGTCGCGGAACTTGCCGCCGGCCAGCATATAGGCCGGGACGCCGTAGGCCTTGCCCGCCAGGTCCATCAACGCCATCTCGATGGCGCAGACGCCGCCGGCCTGCCGGGCGTGATAGCCGAACTGCTTGATTTTGCGGAAAACCTTATCCACATTGCAGGGGTTTTCGCCCAGAATGCGGCTTTTGAGCATCAGTGCGTAGGTCTTGCTCGCGCCGTCGCGCACCTCGCCGTAACTCACAAGGCCCTGGTTCGTGTCAATGCGGATGAGCGAGCAGCGCATCGGAATCCCCTTGAGATTCACCACGCGCATGTCGGTAATGCGCAAGTCCGATGGACGAGAATGTTGATTGACGTGTTGTTCACTAAGGGTGGTCATACTGTATAGTCTCCTTGATTTTTATAGGTTTTTGTTGACGGGCGAAGCCCGTCAACAAAAACGTTCTATTCTGTTAGTTTTTCCCACAAGAAGTCATACGCCCGCCGCCCGCTGATTTGGTGCCGCCCCTCGAAGTAATCCGTCTCCACTTGATCCGCCGCGCCGAAGACGCTGTAGACGGCGCGGGCGCGATCTACGCTGCGGCACACGGCTTCGATGGGGAAGATCGGATCGCGCGTGCCGGCCTCGATGAGCAGCGGGCGCGGCGCGATCAGGCCGACGAGATCGTACATCTCGCCGAAGCGCCCCAGGCCGGGGACGAAATTGCAGGCGCAGTGGTGCATCGCCAGGATGCTATCCTTGAACGTGCTGTAATAGCCGCTGATGACGCTCGCTTTGATGCGCGGGTCGAGGCACGTCGAGAAGAACGTGTGCATCCCCCCGCCGGAGATGCCCATCGCGCCGAGGCTGGCTATGTCGGCGTCGGCGCGCAGCTCCAGATAATCCACCAGTCGCAGCGCATCGTGGACGCGCAACCCGACCACCGAGCCGCCGAGGTGAAACGCCAGCTTGGCCGCGTGGTCGCACGAGGTCGGCGCTTCTTGCCCGATGAGCGGGTTCAGGTATGAAAAGTCCGTCTGTCGCTCGCCAAAGCACGAAATCTCCGGCGCGGCGACCATGAAACCCCGGCGGCACAGCGCCACGGCGAAGTCCTTGTGGTAGCCGTCGGGCGTGTCGCGCTCCTCGCCGTCTTCCCACAGGCCGACGATGTCTTTGACGCCGTAGCCGTGCCCGTGGAAGGCCACCACCACCGGGTACGGCGGCGTCGCCATCTGTGGCACCAGGATGTACACCGGCATCAACGTGTAAGCCGAGGTACGCAGCAACCACTTCTCGCGGACGTAGGCGCCTTTGTCCACCGTCTCCAACAACTGCGGATCGAGCGATGCGGGCGGTAAGTCGGCGAAGCCCAACGTCTGTCGCAGGGCGGCGCGTGTGGTCTGTTGCCAGGTTTGGGCCTCCGCGACGGTCTGCGCCTGGAAACGGTAGGGCGCGGCCTCCGGCGTGTATCGCTGCCAAAGGGCGTGCGCGGGCTGTAAATCAACGATGGCTTGGGGATTTAAGTGCGTGGTACTCATTGACTCCTTTGAAAATAGCGAATAGCGAATAGCAAATAGCGAAATCTCTGCGATCTCTGCGTGCTCTGCGGTGAGAATTTTCATCCAACCGCTGGTGAACCGCCGGTTAATGACGAATTCCTCTTTTCGCTCATTTTTTATCCTTTACCCATAGATGGTCGTACAATGCCGCCGTCCGGCCTTTGTAGGCGCGCAGCACGCCGGCGGCGCGCTCGTCGCCGGCGATGTGCGCCAGCATCAGGCGGCCCTCTTCGATGCACAGTTCGTCGTGTTGGGGCAGGATTTCGCGCAGCAGGAATTGGGCGTAGCGCACCAGCCGGAACGGGCCGTGCGCGCGCGGCATCGTCCCCGGCAGCGCTTCGACGGCGACGGAGTACAGGTCTTTGATGCTCTGCACCAAATCTGGCAAATCCAGCGAGGGTGCAAAGACAATCGTGAAGTACCACCCGAATAGCTCGCCGGTCTCGCAACCGTGCGCGTCGCTCACGCCGACCACCGGCAGTTGCTTGCCCCGCGCGCGCTCCTCGCCATAACGCGCGGCTTGCAGCAAGTTGGACTCGGCCTCATAGCGATGGTAGCCGCCGATGACCTCATACGCATCGAAGGGCTGGCGCTCAAAAAGCAGGTTGGTCAGGGTCTCCGGCACGTCAAAGCGGTGGCGTGTGAACCAGTAGGGGTGGCAGAAGATGCCCAGGCCGCCGCCTTCGCGGATTTTGTCAAAGCACCACGCGCACGAAGCATAGGTGTAATGATCGATCCCTGCGGGAAAATCCACCAGAGTATCGGTTAGCGCTTGCACCCCGGCATAGTAGGCCGCTTTTTTGTCCGCCGTGAAGAGGGCGTTGATGCTAAAACGGCCGCCAAAGTTGACGATATGCACCGGGTTGTCGGGCGGGTGGACTTCTTCGCCGGGGTAGATGCGCAAATCCGTATCCACATCCTGGTAAGCCTCCATAGCTTCCAGCGATGGCTCATAGCGCCGATGATCGGTCACGGCCATGAAATCCAGGCCGATGCGGCGGCACGCTCCAGCCACATACGCCGGCGATTCCTGCCCGTCGGAGCGGCGGCTGTGGATGTGCAGGTCGCCCTTGTAGGGCCGCCGTGTGAACAGATCGTCTTCCAGGGCGTAAATGCGGAATTCACCCACCTGCACCGCTTTCGATTCACCTTCGGTATCGCTGGACAGGAATTCCACATGCAGCACGTATTCCTGCTCGCACATAAAGGTATATCGCACCTGAAATTCGCCGCCGACCAGTCTCAACGTCGGGCAGTCGGGCAGCGTTTCCACCGTTTGCCCGCATTGGCCGCCGATGGGGTAGATGGAGAGCCGGTAGTTTGCGATCCCGGCATTATTATCCAACAGATCATCGGCGAACAACGAGCGAATCATGATGGTCGTCTCGCATCCCACCCGCACGATTTTGGGGTGGACATCGAAATAGTGGTTTTCTTGGGGCATCTTGGCTCCTACAAAAACTAAATCAGTATAGTCCAACTGAAATGAGATATTTCCGTTCTTCTACTCGCGCAGGATCATTCAAGCGGAAAATCTTGACTGTAACCCGTCCTTCAGGCGTCAAGGGGCAAATCATTGAGTCATCCAATTTAAAGTGTTCAGACCAGTTTTGTGTACGAGGGTTATAGAAGGGAACCAACATGCCGGTTTCTGGATCGAATGAGCCAACATTTGAACCTTTGTAACGATTGCACCGGCTACATGCTAACGCTAGATTTTCAGCCGTCGTTTGCCCGCCATGTTGACGTGGAACAATATGGTCTGGTTCATGATGATAAACCGTTACTGATTGCGGGAGTTGACAATATTCGCAACGCTCTCCAGCGCGACGCTCAACCAATCGTCGCAAAGACGCGGATATGGCGTCGGTCATCGCGCCGCCTCAAGCTGTTGCTTTTTGGCCTTTGCCTTGAGCAAAATCATCACATGCTCGATTTGTTCAATCTCATCCAATTCCGCTTGATCTCTGACAGAAAGCAACCCGGCCTGGTTTAAGTCTAACAGACGTCGCAGGCGCGCTTGCGCTGCCTTGGAAGCCTTATAAGCTATGACTTCGGCTGGATCCGGCCCTTTTGATAGAAACGTGATGATTTCGGACGCAGTACGCACCGCTGGGGTCTTAAACCCAATCAACCCTAATTCAAGCACGACGGACAACCACGGCGACATAGGCTTTAATCGTTGCGCCAGATCCTCTGAAACCTGAACTACCATTTCTACCATCTTTGCTTTCCTCTGTTCACGACCTATTTTTTGCCTCAATTTCATTATCCTTCAGAACAAGGGCAAGTCAAAACTTCCGTTGAATCCGCTCACTCCGTTGAGACCATCATCACCTGGCTGCCCGACCGCCCCCACACCGACAGATCGTACATCGCGGAGACCTCCACCGGCAGCGCGACGAACGTGCCGGCGTGGGTAGCGCGCGCGTAGTACGTGAAAGTGCGCGTCCCCGCCGGTAGCTCGGTGATGAAGAAGCTCACGCGGTCGCCCCACACTTCCTTTTGGTTGTAGCCGTACTCCTGCCAATAATAAACCGGTTCCTCGTAGACTGTCCCGACGCGGCTGGTCGTGTTCAGCCCCTCGTTGAGCGGTTCCAGCCCGCCGGGCAGGTGGTCTTCGACAATTACGTAGCTCGCGTCATCGCCGAGCTTCACCTGCACGCGCACTTCCACCAACTCACCGGGCTTGACCATCTCCACTGGCTTGTGGGTTTCAGGATCGAGGTAGTCCCGCGACACTTGGACGTCGCCTTCTGGCTCAATCGCGGCCTGCGCCAGATAGACGCGCGTATTGATGACGTAGTACAGCGGCTTCGTGCCGTCGTGCGTGATGCGCAGCGTATTTTCGCCGGGCTGTAGTTGGGCGGCGGGAATTTCCAGGCTCACGGCCGGCTCACCCCGTCCCAACTTCCCCTCGGCGATGACTGTGTCTCCCAGGGTGACGGTGTAGGTCGTCGCGGTCGCCGCCTCGCTGAAGCTCGTCGCAAGCAGGTGATCGGTCAGCGCGAGCAGGCTGTACGCCGTCTCGTTGGTCGAACCCCAGCCATCCTGCCGGCGCTCTGCCATCAGCCAGCGGACGACGTTGGGGATCAGCGGCGAATCGGGGCGAATCTCGACCAGCGCGCTCAACGCCAGGGCGGTACTGCGCGTCGGCGAAGCCATCGTTTTGTCGTAGTAGTGGCCGTCGTAGTCGTCGCCTGTCCAGGAGGTCTTGCCGTTCGCCGTGACTGCCGTTTCGATCAGCACATCCATCACCTTGTCGGCGGCTTCTGCTTCACCCGCTGCGTGGAGCGCCAGCGCCAGTCCCGCCCGGCTGAAGGTGTCCAGCGCGTCAAGTTGTTCCGTCAATTTCAACGTTTCGGTGACGTTGGGCGCTCCGGCGACGGCCATGCTGTACAGGGCGTAGGCCCGCGTGCGGATGTCCATGCCGCCCAGGTTTTGGTTCAGCCACTCCATACCGCGCACGATGACCCCGGCATCTACGTCGTAACCGGCTTCTGCCGTGGTCGCCAACCCAAAGACGACCCAGGCGGTCTGGTAGTCGTGCGTGCTGTCGTCGTACCACCAGCCCCAGCCGCCGTCGTTGTGCTGGTAGCCGTAGAGCCGTTGCAAGCCTGCGGCGACTTTCGGCGGCAGGTCGGCTTCCAACTGCGGATTGCTCACGCCAAGCTGCTTGAGCGCGCGCCCGACGACGGCGTTGGGCAGCGCCTTGCTCATCGTCTGTTCGACGCAGCCGTAGGGGAAGCCGGTGAGGTACTCCACGCCTTCCAGCAGCGTCCCGGCGATGGAGCGGCTGAGGTCGAGGCGCACGCCGCTCAGCGTCAGCGCGCCGGCGGGCATGACGATGGTGGCCGTCAGCGCGCCCTGGAACTGGCCGACTTCGGTGGTTACGTCCGGCACGGCCAGCGGTTGGACAGCCAGCGAGAGGCGCACCGCGTCCGCCACGTCCTTGTCGTCCGTGAGAGCTTCCACCAGCACGTCGGTTGCGCCGGTCTGCGTGAGGGTGACTGTCCAGCCGACGAGTTGTTTTTCACCGGGAGCTAATGTCACTTGCGAGGGGGAGAGGGGGTGAGGGGGTGAGG
>DAOUGD010000031.1:0-10677 GCA_034429475.1 Anaerolineae bacterium | reverse complement strand
CGGGCTGCGCCCGCCCACGAAAAAACACCCCCGAAAGCGGCTTCAGCCGCAAGGTTCGGCCTAGCGGCGCATCGTCGCCATAATTTTCGGATAGGTTCTAAACAAAAGATGGGCAGCCATCAGGCTGCCCGTCTTTTTGCGTCCGAACTCTTCAACACACGCGGCACTCGCTCAAATGTTGGCGCAGGAGAGCCATGTTTTGCTGTTTCTGGGCTTCGCGCAGGGCCTGCGCCGAGAGAGTGAAATAGCGGTGAGATTGCATAAAACCTAACTGGCCGGCGCACCATTCCACATCCGTATTCGTTTTGCCGGCCATTTCACATTCGGCGCGCAATGCTTGATTTCGCGCCCAAAAGTCATCCCGCCCCAAAACATCCAAATCGGCATCGGCGATGATCTGTTCCAACTCGTTCTGCGGCGACTGCGGCAAACGAGTGGCTAGAATCATTCTGCGTATGCGATCCACTTGACTGGGGGCATAGCCAAAGCGAGGCAAAACTTCACCAGCGATTTGGGCGCTCAACGCTTCATGATCGGCGGAGCGCACCACAAACCCGATGTCGTGATAAATTGCCGCCGTGCGCAGGAGTAGCGCGTCTACGCCAGAGATATGTTCCAGGGTCATCAGCCGTTCCACGGCCGGCAGCACGTCATTCAGGGTATGCCAGAGGGAATGGTAAGTCAACTGCGGGGGCAGTTCTGCCAAACGGCGGCGAGCATAGTGTGTCGCCAGACGGAGGTCAGGAAGTTGTGCTTTTGTTTTGGACTGCGGTTTACCGAAAAGTTCCCAGAAGTTAAATTGCTGAAGCTGAGGCATTTCAACCAGATGTTGCAGTCGCACAAAAGCACTCATAGTATCTCCCTTTCTTGTCCAAATTAGACCCGTGTGGGCTGAGAAATTCGGGGGCGACCACCAGGGTCTATCCCATTATTAATACCAATATATAGTGATTACCGCAAAATGCAACCGTAGGTTCACCCGGTTAGTAACTCACCACCACACGCGTGCCGGCGGCTGCGCCAGTCACCAACGTGTGCTCAGAGTAAGGCACAACGGGGTCCGTCCAGCGGAAAACCCACCGGGCAGCCTGGCTGGGGACGTTCAGGCAGCCGTGGCTGTGCGGACGGCAGAAATCGTTGTGCCAGTACGTGCCGTGGATGGCGACGCCGGACGAGGTGAAATACGTCGGGAAGGCCACGCCGGTGAGATCGTAGTCGTCCCCAATCATTCGCTGCGTATGCCGCTTATAAAGCACCTTGAATTCGCCGCGCGGCGTCGGCGTGCTCCCTACCCCAGAAGCAAGGGGGGTGCTAAACACAGGCGTCGTGTCCTCGTAGCACGTTAGCCGCTGCTCGCTCAACTTGATTTCAATCCACTTGTCGGTGCGCCCTGGGGAAAGCGGCGCCACATCCAACGGCGCAATGTGACGCACCGTCTTCGCCAGCACGTAAGGGCCGGGCGACCAGGTGATGCCTTCCTGAAGTTGATACCACCACTCTC
Organism: Anaerolineae bacterium; assembly: GCA_034429475.1. Classification (GTDB taxonomy): domain Bacteria; phylum Chloroflexota; class Anaerolineae; order B4-G1; family SLSP01; genus JAKQHY01. The sequence goes on along the minus strand of DAOUGD010000031.1, from coordinate 9,176 downwards.
CCGCCTCATCCTGCACGGCAGCGACGACGCGATACACGGTCTCGTAGTACAGCTTGCGGGCCACGTAGGCGCTGCCCGGCTGCCAGCGCGCTTCGGCGTAAGGAACGCAAACCTCAACCCAAAAACCGGGAGCGTTCACCACCGTCGGGAACGCCGTCTGCAAGGCTTGCTCAACCGGTTGGATGTAACCGCTATGGACAAATCCTTCTGTTGTCTGATACCAGATGGGATTGTTTGCCCAGGGCGCCTCCCCCATTGTGGTCGCCAACAAGGGGATCACCTCGTCGTGGGCCAGCCACTTCACCAGTTCGGACTTCGCCGAGGTCGCTTGGCGCACCGCCTGTGCGCTCCAACTGATGACGCGCCCCCACGGCTTGGGCGCCGGGAGCAATTCCTGGTGAACAAAAGAGTCCGCCAGGGCCGGAATGGTCGTTTGTGCGGCCAATCCTAGCAGCGCCGCACCGCTCAATCGAAGAAATTCACGCCGATTCAGTTGCTTCTTCATCATCAATTCGCGCTTCGCTCTCTCTATCAAAGAAATATAGTGCCTCAACCGGCAAATGGATGCCGACCTCGTACCCCTGATGCAGTGCCGTCTCTGGCGCCGCCGCCGCGCGATAGTGCTGCGAGCCAGCGCCTATATACGCCAGTTGACGGCGGCGGCCAAAATCTGGCTCGACGACCTCCACCACACCTCTCCAATGCAACCCGCCGCGCTCGCCGGAAAAATCGGGGGCGACGACCGCATCGTCTGCGTGAAATCCCAGATAAATTGCCTGCCCCTGGCGGGTCTGACGCACGATGGACGGCGGCAGCGGCGCCGTAAAACCACCCAAATCCACCACGCCGCCGCGTACCACACCGGGCAACAGATTCATTGGCGGCAGGCCCAAAAATCCGGCCACAAATGCATGGCAGGGGTTGCGGGACAATTCCTGGTACGCTCCCACCTGCACGATCTGACCGGCGCGCATGACTGCAATTATATCACCCAGGGCAATAGCTTCAACCTGGTCATGAGTGACATACACCGCCGTAATCTGGAAGCGGTTCAGCAACTTGCGAATTTCCACGCGCGTCTGCACCCGCAGTTTCGCATCCAGGTTGGACAGGGGTTCGTCCAGCAAAAAGAGTTGGGGACGGCGGACGATCGCGCGCGCAATCGCCACCCGCTGCTGCTGCCCGCCGGAAAGCGTACCCGGCTTGCGCCGTAATAAGTCGTCAAACCCGATCCCCATGATCTCCGAAGTGATACGGATGCGTTCCGCGATCTCCGCGTCGGGCGCCTTATGCACCCGAAAGAAGAAGCTGAGGTTGCCGTGGCCGTAAAAGTGCGGGTAAAGGGCGTAATTTTGAAACACCATGCCGATGTAGCGGTCTTTCACCGGCGTGGTATTCATCAGCCCATCGTCGTAGTACACGTCGCCTTCATAATCCACCAATCCGGCGATGGCGCGCAGCAAAGTGCTCTTGCCGCAGCCCGAAGGCCCGATCACCGCTAAGGTTTTCCCGTCCGGAATGGTCAGACTCAAATGATCCAGGGCAACCGTCTGAGATGCACCTGTATACACTTTAGTTAAATTCTCCAACCGAATAGTCGCCAACGTGCCTTCCTCGAAAATAGCTTGGGTGCGTAGTAGGCGCTTCAGCGCCGTGATCACGGGTGCGGAAGCGCCTACTACGCACCATTTTACGGCGAATAGACATAGATGCCGATTTTGCAGTAGACCTCGAAACCCATCCGGTGATACATCCGGAGGGCGTTGGGATAGGTGGTTTGCAACGTCCCAATCTGGTAGCCTATCTCCCGCGCCCGCGCAAACGTCTGGAGGGTCGTTAACGCACCGTAGCCCTGGCTGCGCGCCTGCGGGAGCGTGCCGAGATTGTACAATCCGGCCGCCCCGCCGCCCAAGAAAAGCGAACTGGCGGTGAGCACTTCGCCGTTGACGCGCCCCACGTAGTGCAACCACTCCGCTCCCGGCCGCAGGCTGATCGCGCCCAGCGACTCCAGGTAACTCTGGCTGTAGGTCATCGGGAAACACTGCACGACCAGGTCATACCACGCTTTCAGCGTCGGCATATCCTCGACTAATTCCAGAGAGAACACCGGAGATTCCGGCGCGGGCAAGATTTCCAGGGGCGCGGCCATCCCGATCATGTCGCGGTTGTGCGTCATTCCGTAGTGCTGCAAATACTTCCCCAGGTTATCCGGGGATGAGCGCGGCCCCACCCACCACGTCAAAGGCGTTCCCTGCTCCCGGAAAGGCCGGAACACCGTCTTGATGCCGGAACGCACCTCATCCGCCTGGAACACGGCGCTGACCACGCCGTTGTTGTTCGGCATACGGCGACCGGTGACAAACCATAGGGGATTCGGCCCGTGAATTTCGCCGCCGAAAAACCGGGCAAAGCTCAACGATTTCTCGATGAGATTGGCGTCAATGGCGTCGGCCAGTGCTGCTGATGAGGTATCGGTCGCTACATCCATCATGGGTGACTGCGTGCCTCCTTACAAAGAATGAGGCAAATTATAAGGGAGCAAGCCCAGGAGTCAATGAGATGGGGTCCTCTTGTCCGGCGCTATCGGGTAAAAATCGCAATCGGGGCTATCATATAGCTCTACCTTTGATGGGGGAAACGTATGGCACAACTATTTCTTGAGAATGGTAAAGTCTTGACGCCAACAGGAGAAATATCACCTGCGACGGTGGGGATTGAGAATGGATGTATCACCTACGTGGGCCGGTCGGCGGAGGCGCCGCCATCCGGCGAGCGACGCGATTTGGACGGCCTGATCGTCGCGCCGGGCTTCGTGGACATCCACACGCACGGCGGGCATGGGATCACGTTTGGCGATCCCGACTCACTCGCCGCCGACCTGCGCGACTACTCGGCGTGGGTTGCCACGACCGGTGTGACCGGCTTTCTGTGCTCGGTGGCGGCGCCGGATCACGCCGCGCTGCTGGCCCTGGTGCGCGCCTACGTGGATTTGTTCGACGCCGGCGGCTTCCCTGGCGCGGAGCCACTGGGACTGCACCTCGAAGGGCCGTATCTCAACCCGGAAAAGCGCGGCGCGTTCAATGCGGCCTGGCTCCGCGCGCCCGCCGTGGCGGAGGTGGACGCGCTGCTCGACGCGGGACGCGGATGGGTCCGCCAGATGACACTGGCCCCGGAGCTGCCCGGCGCGGCGGACGTGGCGGCGCGGCTGCGGGAACGCGGCGTCGTGGCGGCGCTCGGTCACTCGGAAGCGGACTACGCGCTGGCGGCGACGGCGCTGCGCGGCGACTTCACGCACGTCACGCACACTTTCAACGCGCAGCGGGGCTTCCATCACCGGGAGCCGGGTGTGTTCGGCGCGGCGCTCATGTCCGACGGCGTCACCGCCGAGCTGATCGCCGACACGATTCACGTCCACCCCGGCGCGATGGCCCTGCTGCTGCGCTGCCTGGGGGCGGAACGGATCGTTCTCATCAGCGATGCGATGGCGGCGGCAGGCTTGGGGGATGGGGTGTACAGCCTGACGGGGCACGAAGTCGTGGTGAAAGACGGGGTGGCCCACAATCCACGCGGCGCGATTGCGGGCAGCACCGCTACGTTGAATCAATGCGTGCGCAACGTCCACCGCCTGTTGGATGTCCCGCTGGCCGACGCCGTACGGATGGCATCGCTCAATCCCGCGCGCGTGATCGGGCGGGACGCGGAAATGGGCAGCATCGAGGTGGGCAAAGCGGCCAATCTGGTGGCGCTGGATGCCAAGGGGATGGTCCATCTAACACTGGTAAGAGGAAAAGTAGTCTATCCGTAAAACGTAAAACGTGAAACGTAAGGCTTTCACGTTTCACGTTTCACGTTTTATGATACGAACCGGCAATTCTTGTGGGACAATCTCAGTTACGTGTGGCGCTGACCCCCAGGTTATCGGCGTGATCGCTGATCCGTTCCAGGTTGCGCAACGCTTCAACAAAGAGCACGTCAGCTTCTGGGGTGCAAATCTCGTCCCGCAGGCGGTCAATGTGTCCCTGGCGCGCGACCATATACAACTGGTCAAATTCGTCTTCCAGCGCGCAGGCCTGCTGGCCCCGGACGTGATCCCGATCGCGCATGGCCTGGAGGGCGCACTCATAGGTGTGTTGGACGTGCTCGCTCAGCCGGGCGAAGTCGGTTGTGGCATAGGAACTGAACTCGATCTGCTGGTCCACCTTCTTCTGGGCGGCCTCGACTAGGTCCTCGGTCAGATCGCCCACCCGTTCGATGTCAATCACCAGACTCTTAATCTGAAAACAGCGCCGCTGCTGCGCAATGCTGAGGTTTTCCTGCATCAGTCGGTTGACGAAGTCTTCCAGGAGCTTGCGCAGCGGATCCACAAAGTCCTTCTCCTGTTGCAGCACCCACGCTACAGACTCCATATCCCCCTCAAGAAGGGCGCGCCGGCTACGCTCTAGCATCCGGGCGGTGATCTCGCCCATGCGATACAGTTCACGCATGGCCTCAGTCAAGGCGACCGCCGGCAGGCGATACTGCCGTTCGTCAATATAAGCCGTGACTCTGGGAACGTCTTCCTTCACTTTATCTGGAATCAGCCATTCGGCGGCGCGCGCAATCTGGTGGATGAACGGGAGAAGCAACGCGCTGACAACGAGGTTAAAGATGGTATGGGCATTCGCAATCTGGCGTGGCAACACCGTCGAGGTGTGACTCACCAGTTGGGCAAAAGGGGTGATGAAGGGCAAAAAGAGCAGCACGCCGGCCACATTGATCAAAATCTGCGCAATCGAGGCGCGGCGCGCCAAGCGCGAGAGGCGCAGGGAAGCGATCAAGCCCATCACACACGAGCCGATGTTCGCGCCGAGCAACAACGCAATCGCGCCGCGCAGCTCAATGGCGCCGCTGATCCCCATGGCGACCAGCAAGCTGGTGACAGCAGAACTGCTCTGCACAATCGCTGTCGCAATCGTCCCCACCAACACCCCAACGAAGGGAACTTGCCCCATCGTCGCAAACCAGGAAGCGACGATAGGTTGCTCGACCAACACGCTCAATGCGCCGGACATCGTTTCCATCCCCAAAAAGATAATGCCTGCACCCAAGATGATTTCACCATAGACCTGCCAATCCCGATGAGACATAAATTCAATCAAGATAACGCCCACGACAATGAAAATCAGATTGAAATTCCCAATTTTAAAGGCCACGAGCTGCGCGGTGAGCGTCGTGCCGATCTCCTGGCCCAGCATCACCCCGATGGCTTGGGGCAACGTCATCAAGTTGGCATTGATGAGACCAATCATGGTGACCATCAACAGACCACTGCTTTGAATCAATGCCGTCGCAGTCGCCCCCAAAAAGGCGCCCCGGAGGGGTTGCGTCGTCATTTTATCCAGCCATTCCTGGATACGGCTACCGGTGATTTTCTCCATCCCCCCGCTGAGCATACGGATACCATACAGAAACAGGCCCATACCGGCCAAAACCTGCAAAACACTCACCATCGCGTTGTCCTCCCTGATGTTACTCACGACTGCCCGACGCAGACGCGAAACTGGGAGTCATTATAACCTACCCACCCGAAATGGTAAAAAAATTCCGGGAAGCTCTCCATGAGCTTCCCGGAAGATGGACTCTTATAGTTGTTTAAGCGCCTTGATACGTCTGATCAACTGCATGACCGCGGTAATATAAATCGTCATGAAGGCGATATACGCGACAAAGCTTATGAACTGAAGAACTTCGTGAGCCGAGGAACCCAGGTTTCTTAAGATGACGACATTCCAGACCGGCAGAAAGACGATCAGGAAGGCCAACAGTCGGCGGTATTTCTGCACTTTGGAGTCCGGGTCGGTGTAGATTTCCGGCGACTCGCCCTCTTGCGCCAGGATACGGAAATATTGCCAACCACCCCACCGCCCCAGATGTTCCCAACCCGCATCCTTGAACAGTTGCAGATAATGGGTGTAGTCTTTGGTTTCGGTAAAGAAATCCAGCCGGTAGACATAATAGGAAGGTTCACCGACCGTGAAATTGTAGAAACCGGGAAATCCCAGCGACGCCAAGTGCCACCCTTCCCGCGACATTTGCGTGAGCCAGGCTTCCTCTTTGTCGTCCTGCCAGGCCCAAAACCACTTAAATTTGCGAATCGTGTTTTCTGTCATGGTCACTTCCTCCAAAAAATAACAGGATTTACGGAATGATAGGATCAAAACTCTTCACTCTTCCCTCGTCATGCCTGACGCTTGCCCGTTTTTGAGCAAGATCGCAGCGCGCTGAAGCTGCGCCCGCAGCACCTGCTGGCCCTTGCCCGTCAGCGCGTACGACTTGCGCCGGTCTTGTTCGTCTACTTTCACAATCAACCCCTCTTTTTCCAGGGTCGAGAGCGCCCCGTACATCGTTCCCGCCCCCACCTTGACCGTGCCCTCGCTCATCGTCTCCACCTTTTGCATGATGGCGTAGCCGTGCAGCGGCTCGGTCAGCGCCAGCATAATGTAACAGGTGGCTTCGGTGAGGGGCAGATAACGCGTAAGATTGCCGATGGATTCCATTTTTGCCTCCTCAAGTGTATTGCCTTTCGATATATCGTTTAATGATATATTACCATACGATATATCGTTTATCAATATACAAGAACAAAAACTGGCCTCCTGTCCTAAGACAGGCGGCCAGTTAATGACACCCTAGCAACGGATTGATAGCGCCGGTTACTCCGTTGACAGCGCCGTGCGCATCGCGGCGAAGGTCGCGTCGGCATATTCCATGAAGTCAAACCCTTCTACGGCCTGGATGACCCCCGCCTGTAGCATCCCTGCCTGCACCAGCCCCCACATTGCGGTGAAGAACAGCAGCATAAACAACATTCCCCGGAAACGCCGCCAAATATGCGGCGTTGTTTCTCCAAAATACCACGTCAACATAGACTCCTGAAGTTCCGGCGACAGGGTGTTGGCCGAATCGAACGCATACGCCAGCGTTGCCAGGTCGAAGTAGCAATCGCCCATCCCCGCAAACTCCCAGTCCAGCAAACGCACTTGCCCATCGTCCATCACGTTCACGCAGAACAAATCGTTGTGGCAGAAGCGCAACCAGGGATAGGGATCGGCCTGCTGATCCTGGCGAATCGCCTGCATGGCCTGGATAAAGCGGTCAAAGTCCGGCGGAAACAACACCCCCAAAGTGCGCGCCCGCTCAATGGAGGTTTCTACGCGCTGAAACGGCGAGAAGGTTGCCCTGACCGGCGGGAGGCTGTGGAGCTGCTTCACTTTTTCCACCAGGCGATGTAAATTTACGGGGTTACGCCACTCGGCCAGCGTCCAGTGGTGGCCGTGGATGTAGCGCGTCACCAGATGGCCTTCGGGCAAGATGATATGCATGACTTCAGGGGCGATGCCGGCAGCCGCAGCCGCCGACAGCGCCTCCCACTCCAATTCGCGGTTGATGCCGAGGGCGGCGGCGTTCTCCCGGCTGAGGCGCACCACCAGGCGCTCGCCGTCCAACGTGACGAGGTAATTCTGGTTGGTCAGTCCTTCCAGGCGCTCAACCTGCGTGACTGCGGCGGTTGCGCGATTGGGAATCTGGCGGATCACCGCCGCAAGCTCCTGAGGCAACTCACACATCGGTCCCTCCATACAGCGCTTCAAACTCATGGCGCAACATCCCAAACGACAACGATCCGCTGAAGTCGCCGTCCGGCCATTTTTTGTTTTCTCGGACGTGGCCTTCCTGACGCATCCCGCACCGCTCCGCGACGCGCGCGCTGCGCACGTTGCCATCGTCGCAGTGCAAAGAGACGCGGTGGGCTTCCAAATGCTCGAAGATGAAACGTAACGCGGCCCGCGCCGCTTCCGTGACGTACCCCCGCCCCTCGTGGTCACAGTCCACGAAAAAGCCGAGTTCAAGTTCCGGCACGTCCCAATTCATGGGGCCGATGTAAATTTGGGCAACGAATTCGTCCGTCCGTTTGTCAAACACGCCCATAAAGAAGCTGCTCTGCTCTTCCCAGGCAGCGGCCAGGTCTTGCACGGCCTGCTCCGCTTCCACTTCGCTGTCGAGCGTTCGCACGAAGTTTTCCGTCTCATAGCGCGCGAGGTGGTCGCGGTTCCTCTGCCCAACGGCGTAATACATCGGGCCATCGCCGGCCCGGTAGGGGCGCAGGTACAGACGCTCGGTTTCAATGCGGGTGGGGATGTCTGTTTGAGAACTCACTATTTCCTCCGAATATAGCAAGATTCACGGAATGTGAGGATGAGAAAATCCGTTTTCATCCGTTCCATCCGTTGAGAAAATTCGCATCTTTTAAGTTTACCACATTCCCCACCCTTTTTCACCATACCCCTGGGGGAATTGCGGTTGGCCTTTTGACCAGTTCTATTCAGGGCGGAAAATGGTATACTCAACGCTTGTGAGGCAATATGGAAGAAAGCCTGACCCATCTCTTATTGATTGAAGACGACCCGGCGGTGGCGCAAAGTCTGCGCGCGGGGCTGGAACGCGAGGGGTATGCCGTAACGTGGAAGTCCTCCGGGGCAGAAGGTATGGCCTACGCGCGTGAGCGTCAGCCGCACCTCATCCTGCTGGACATCCGCCTGCCGGACATCTCCGGGCTGGATGTGTGTCGCACGCTACGTCAGCAAGGGTTGCGGCTGCCCATCCTCATGCTCACGGCGCGCCGCGAGGAAGTGGATAAGGTGTTGGGGCTGGAGATGGGTGCGGATGACTACGTCACCAAGCCCTTCGGCCTGCGCGAATTGCTGGCGCGCATCCGGGCGCAGTTGCGCCGGGCTTACGGCGACCTATCGGCGGCGGGCGGAGATGTGCTCTATGTAGCCGACCTGCGCATTGACCGGGGACGTGGCCTGGTGCAACGAAGTCATGAAACGTTGGTGTTAACTCCCACCGAATTTCGCCTGCTGGTGTATTTAGCGCAAAACCGGGGGCAGGCGCTCACCCGCGCGCAACTTCTCGACGCTGTGTGGGGCTACGCGGCGGACGTGGACAGCGAGCGCACCGTCAACGTCCACATCCGCCGCCTGCGCGAGAAAGTGGAGTTAGACCCCAGTAGACCGCAAATCATCCTCACCGTGCCGGGGCTGGGGTACCGGCTGGTGGGGTAGGCTCAAAGCGCGTTGCTACCGGGTGAGAACGCAGTTTCTAACCTGGTAAAATAAAGCGCGCTACCTGATCTTGCA
>DAOUGD010000030.1:0-36652 GCA_034429475.1 Anaerolineae bacterium | reverse complement strand
GCGGGCTACTGCCCGCCACCGCAAAACATCCCCTCGCCCGTGGCTTTAGCCGCAAAATCCTTCCAACGAGGGTTGCCAACCAGGAATGATGAGGTCATAACATTGCAGAATTTGACAAGTTCTGAAAAATGGCTATAGTTTAGAGTGTTAGCTTGTACCCTAACACCCAAAACATACAAACTGGATGGTAATCGCCGCAAGGTGAGAATGGGTTCGAATCCCAAAACTGTTTTGGAAACTTGTACAGGCTACCTGTATTAAAAAGACGGCCCGCACCCTGAGCCGAGAAGCATACAAACGGTCTGCTAAACCGCAAAGCGAGAGCTTAGCTTGCTTCTCAAACTTGTGCGAGCCGCACTCAAGAGGACTTATGAAAGCATCACTCAATACCATCAAAACCTATACTCAAACTCACCCGTCCCAGAAGGGATCGCGCGTTGCGCTGCCTTTCAGCATGGGGCGTGATGGCCTTCATTCCCCTGGAGGATCCGCATAAGGCGGATTGTAACCGTATCCTTTTCAGGGCGTGAAGGCCAACACCGGGCTTCACGCCCTTTTTGTTGATTTGGATATTGGGTGATTTTCAGATAGGGGATGGTCGAATCTTTTGATCCTAACATTCCGTAAATCCTGTTATTCTCTGAGGAGGAACCTGACATGGAAAATACGATTCTGCCTTACGAAGAACGCGCCGTTCATGTGCGCTTTGAGGGCCAGAGCTGGACGCTGGCGCTGGCCGTCCTGAACCTGCGTGAGCCGTTCGATCCTGAAGCCGTGCGCACCGCGTTGGCGAACCACTTCGACGTGCCGTTGCAGAAGTTCGCCGTCTACGTGGTGGAACAGCACCCCAACGGTAACGTCACCGTCCGCCCGGAGGCGATCTTTGGATAGAATTGCGCCTTCAACCGAGACCGGGTTGACCCAAGCGGCCCTCGAAGCCGGGCTGCGCGACATCGGCCTGACGCGCGGCGCGATGGTGGAGGTGCATAGCTCCCTGAGCAGCCTGGGCCGGGTCGCGGGCGGCGCGGCGACGGTGGTGGACGCGCTGATGGCCGTCGTTGGTGAAGAAGGCACGCTGGCGATGCCGGCGTTTCCCATCAGCAAGCCGCTGCCGCTCACTGCCGAGGAAAAGGCCAGGGGAATTCTGGCGAAGGCGCAACTCTATGGGCTGGACTACGACGGGCCGACCGGCATGGGCGTTATCGCGGACGAACTCCGCCGCCGGCCCGGCGCCATTGTCGGCCCAGGATTTCATCGGGTGTGCGCGTGGGGCCGGGATGCGGAGCGCCTCAGCGCGGGATTCGGCGCGCTGGTGGAGGCCGACGCCTGGGCGCTGCTCCTGGGGGTGAACATCGAGCGGTGTTCCAGTATGCACCACGCCGAAAGGGTGGGGTTGCCCGACGAGGTCACGCGCTGCTTTGCCGTCCCGGACGACATCCGCCGCGACTACCCGGACGACATCTTCATCCAGTACGGGCGCACGCCGGATCGGGCGTGGTTGAAAATCCAGGCCGCCGCCGAAGCGCGCGGCTTCATCAAGAAACAACGCATCGGCCAGGCCGAGTGCCGGTTTTTCAAAGTCAAATCGGTGGTGGGGATGTACGAGGAAGCTCTACGTACCGATCCGCTAGGGTTATTCGGTATAAAGAATAGATAGTTGCTGTCAGCCTGCACTCTGACACGGGAAGCTTACAAACAGGGTCCGCAAGGACTGAGGGCCGACACCTCCCCAGGGCCTGGGATAAGGTCCACCAGAGTCTCGCTGCCCAAACTTGTGCAGGCTGAACCTTAAAAAGTTCGCGCGTACCCTAATCGCAGAAGCTTACAAACGCAATGCGGGTTCGAGTCCCGCTAACTCCCCTGGGGGTTGTAGCCTAACGGTAAGGCGACAGATTTAGGTTCTGTTGTGTGCATCACAGCTTTTGAAACTTGTGCGCGCGATTCCTTCAAAGCAAGTGCGCGGCGGCGCTGGTAAAAATGGCTCAAAACCCCCGCGCTTGCACCAGCCTGGAGGGCGGATACTCATCCGCCCTCCAAGACTGTAATACACGCATCCCCATTTTTTAGTCAGCAGATTGAGCAGATTAAGCAAATTTTGGGGCAGCTTACAGTGTATAATCTGCTCAATCTGCTTAATCTGCTGATAGAAAAGAGAATAACGCACGTTGAATATAACAGTTGCATGGGACGTACCCCAATCGGAACAGCATACAAACCGCTGATAACGGGGTGGTTCCTGGTTCAAGTCCAGGCGCGGGCATCCGTGCCCGCGTAGCTCAAGGGTAGAGCGCCTAAAGTAGCTGCTCAAACTTGTACGTCCCATCATTTTAGAAATGAGAAATGAGTAATGAGTAATGAGTGCTTTCACTCGTTACTCATTTCTTATTACTCATTACTTGTTTCCCATTCTGGAGGTGACCCATGACCCACAACGAACAAGATTTGCGTATCACCATCCTCAACACGCTGCTGACGACGCCGCACCGCGACCTAGCGAGCATCTACCCGGTGCATCAGACGTTGATCGCGCAAGACCCGCTGTTCTACGTCCACCTGGCGGCCTGGTATGCGGCGGAAGGCGAGGTGCGCGACCACCAGGAGATGTTCGTGGTCAATCTGGCGCTCAGCGACTTCCCCGGCCACCGCGACGTGGGCCTGGCGTTGCTGCGCGACCTGCCGCCCTACCAGGTGGGCCGCGTGCTGGATTTCGTCAAGGGGCGCGTGGTGCGCCGCAAGGTCACGCGTGACGGCCAGGAAGAGATCGTCGTAGAGAAGCGTGGCCTGTTCCGCAACGTGCCGCGCTCGCTCACGACCGAGATCACGCGCTACCTGCGCGAACGCGAGGCCAGCCCGGAGCGCTTCGACGGCGCTGTGCTGCACGCCCGCAAGACGCTCAAGCGGCTGTACGCCAGCCTGCACATCCAGCCGTCGGCGCGTGCGCAGGCGATCCTGTTCGACGACGCCCCGCCGCCCGACTCCCGCCTCTACGCGCTCAAGGTCATCGGCCAGGCGCAGACGCCGGCCGAGCAGGCGCGCGTCATCGTCGAGAACGCCATCCCGTACCGCGTGGCCGCGGCCATCATCAAGCAGATGACGCCGACGGTGCTGGTCGCGCTGATCAACAGCATGTCGCCGCAGGAACTCATCAACAACCTCAGCGCGCTCAAGCGACGCGGCGCGTTCGACAACGCAGACGTGAAGACGCTCATCGAAAGCAAGCTGGCCGACGCCAAAAGCGCGGATCGCGTTTCAGCGTACAAGGCGAAGGTGGCCGCGCAGTCAGTGGGCGCAGACGCGAAGCTGGCGGAACAGCTCGACGCCGTCACCGAGGCGCAGGTCAAGGCTACCGGCGTCATCAAACGCCCCACGGCCCTGCTCATTGACAAGTCTGGTTCGATGAACGTGGCTATCGAAGTCGGCAAGCAGTTGGGGGCGATGATCTCTGCCATCTGCGAAGCCGATTTGTTCGCCTATGCCTTCGACACGGTCGCGTACCCCGTCCAGCCGAAGGGGTCGTCGCTGGCAGCGTGGGAGAAGGCGCTGACCGGCATCCAGGCCGGCGGCGCGACGTCCTGCGGCGTGGCGCTGGATTGGATGCGCAAGCAGAATCAGCGCGTCGAGCAGATCGTGATGATCACAGACGAGCAGGAAAACCGCGCGCCGCTCTTCGAAAACGCTTACCAGGAGTACGCCGAGGCATTGAATGTCCGGCCCGCCGTTATCTTCGTCAAGGTGGGGGTTGCATTGGATATGCTGGAGCGCGCCTGCACTAATCTTGGGGTCGCGCCCAATGCCCTCACCTTCCGCGGCGACTACTACGCCTTGCCCAACGTCATCCCGCTCCTCACCCGCCCTTCCATGGCAGAGCTGGTGATGGAAATTCTGGCGTATCCGCTGCCGGAGCGGAAGACAGCTTAACAGCGTCAGGAAATAGGACGCAGATTTACGCAGAGCCACGCAGATTAGATTTAAAATCCGCGTTCATCTGCGTTTATCTGCGTCCTTATGATTTATTCCGTGTTTTTCTGTGTTCTTCCGTGTCCTATTCATAGCTTGATGAAAATCCAACACTTACTCGACAAACTCGCGGCAGAAGAGGCCGCTTTTCTTGACGCCGAATTTCTTGCGCCGGTGCTGCCGGGGAGGCGGGTGCAGGTGCGAATTGCGGGGATTGTCTGCACGCTGCGCGTGGTGAGCGAAGCTGCGCCGGGATGGGCCATCCTCAAGGCGCTGTCGTTGGATACGGCGCGCGTGATTGAACGCCCTGGCCTGCGGCAAATTCGCGATTACCTCGCGCTCTTCCCGGCGGTGCGCCTGCTGCTGCTCGCGCCGGAGCATGGCGACTGGCTCGCGCGGCCCGCGCAGCGCGGCGACGCGCGTGTGCGGGTGGATGGCCCGGTGCGCGTTCACCTGGCGACGGGTGTGCAACCCTTCCAGCAGATCGTCGCCCGTTTTGATGGCAGCGCGTTCTGGTTCCAGGAAGTAGATCGCCGCCGAAGCCCGGCCATCGCCGCGTATCTGCGCGACGCGCTGACTGCAGAGACGCCGCCGGCCGACCTCCACAAGCCCACGCTCACCGCCGAGGAGCGCGCCGCCTATCAGTCCCTCTACGCCGCCATTGAAGCGGCCCGCCGCGATCAGGTGGAGGTGCGCTTGGCGGACGCCCTCGCGCACGCTGGCGCCGACTTCGCCGCCTACATCGAGCGCGCGGACGCCTACACCGTCGCCTACACGGTGGACGGGCAGACTTACCAGTCCACCGTGCGCAAGGACGATCTCACCGTGCTTTCGGCCGGCATCTGCCTGAGCGGGCAGGATCGTCGCTTCGACCTGCAAAGCCTCGTCAGCGTCATCCGCGAGGGGACGGCACAGCGGCGCATTGTGCGGGTGGGCGAGGATGAGGATTAAGCAAACTTGACCATTACCATCGGGAGGTATGAATGTCAAAGTGTTATCTGATCACCGGCGGCGCCGGGTTCTTGGGGATCAATCTCGCCCGCTTTTTGCTGGCGAAGGGCCAGCGCGTGGTTTCGTTGGATATTGCGCCGTTTGATTATGCCGACGTGCGCGATCAGGTCCGGGTGATCACCGGCGACGTCCGCAGTGTGCCGACGGTTCAGGCCGCGATGGAAGGCGTGGACATCGTGGTGCATACGGCGGCGGCGCTGCCGTTGTACAAACCGGAAGATATTTTCTCGACCGAGGTGGATGGTACGGCGAATGTGTTGAGCGCGGCGCTCGATAGTTCGGTGGAGCGCGTGATTCACATTTCTTCGACGGCGGTGTACGGCATCCCCGATCACCACCCGCTGCGGGAAACGGACGCGCTTCAGGGGGTGGGGCCTTACGGTGAGGCGAAGATCGGCGCGGAGAAGGTGTGTGAGGATTACCGCGCGCGGGGGTTGTGCCTGCCCATTCTGCGCCCCAAATCGTTTATCGGGCCGGAACGGCTGGGGGTTTTCGCCATGTTGTACGAGTGGGCCAAAGACGGCAAGAACTTTCCCGTCCTGGGCAAGGGCGACAATCCCTACCAATATCTGGCCGTTGAGGACTTGTGCGCGGCGATCTGGCTCTGCGCCACTCTGCCGTGCGATCGCGTCAACGACACGTTCAACATCGGCGCCAAGGAGTTTGGGACGCCCAAATCGGATTTCCAAGCCGTGTTGGATTACGCCGGTCACGGAAAGCGGGTGATTCCGATCCCGGAAGGGCCGGCCATTTTTATCCTGCGGATTTTGGAGCGTCTGGGCCTGTCGCCCCTGTACAAATGGATTTACGAAACGGTAGGGAAAGAATCCTTCGTTTCCATTGAGAAGGCGGAACAGGAGTTGGGTTTCGCGCCGCAGTATTCCAATCGAGAGGCGCTGATTCGCAATTATCAATGGTATGTGGAGAACGTGGCGCGCTTTACCCAGGCTGCGGGCATCACCCACCGCGTCCCCTGGCGGCAGGGGATGTTGAAGCTGGCAAAGCTGTTCTTTTAGTCGGGATTAAGCGCAATGAATGAGGAAGCGGCGATCCTCACCGGCTGGCGGCGGGGACGACTCTGGTACGGGCGCTTGCGGCAGCGCACCGTAGGGCTGCCGACGAAGGTGGCGTTTGATTGGGCGTGGGCGCTGGCCCGCGAGGAACGTCACGGCGACGTGCTTGGCTTCTACCACACGCACCCGGCGGGATTCCCTGCGCCCAGCGAGCGTGACGTGTGTACCATGCGCGCCTGGGTGAGCAGCCTCGGCAAGCCGCTCCTGTGCGTCATCGCCAGTGGAGAGACGTTAGCGGCCTACCTCTTCAGCTCCGATGAAGACGCCGGATGTGCATTGGAGACGGTGGAACGGTTTCCACGGGGCGTCATCGTTGCGGTTTCTTTTCAGTCAGCAGATTTAGCAGATTAAGCAGATTTTTTTTGGTTAATCTGTAGAAGCACCGTTGTGGACCACTGTTCTAATCTGCTAAATCCGCTTAATCTGCTGACAGATTTCTTAAAGAGGTGTGTATGCCAGACATTTTTCATCACGAAAAACTTTATCGCGGCGCGGACGCGCTGGCGAAGCTGGCGGCAGTGCGAATGACGATCTGCGGCGCGGGGGCGGTCGGCTCGAATCTGACGTTGAATCTGGCGCGGCAGGGCTTCCGCGCGCTCACGGTCATTGACTTCGACCGCGTAGAACCGCATAACCTCGGCACGCAGACTTACGGCGAGAGCGATGTGGGCGCATTCAAAGTCGAGGCGCTGCAAGCGGAGGTGTTCCGCGCTGTGGGCGTCGAGGTTGGCGCGGTGCGCAAAGAGTTGACGCCGGGCAACGCCGGCAAGCTGCTCGCGGGCGTGGATGTGGTGGTGGACGGCTTCGACAACCACGCCGCGCGCGCCGCCGTGACGGCGCACTGCCGCGCGGCGGGCCAGCCGTGCCTGCACGTTGGCCTTAGCGCGGACTACGCGGAAATCTTGTGGAACGAAGGCTACCGCGTGCCGCAGGACGTCGCCGCTGCCGGGGTCAATGTGTGCGAGTATCCCATGGCGCGCAACCTCATCCTCTTCGCCGTAACGCTGGCGAGCGAGGCGTTGGTGCGCTACGCGCTGGAAGGGCGGCAAGAGGCTTATTCGTTCACGCTGCGGGATTTGCAGGTCAATCGTGAATAACTTGTTCCAAAATCCAAAATCTAAAATTCAAAATCCCATTTGACGCCTTCCCCTTAACAGGCTACAATACTTTCAGCAGTGCTTATCGGGTCCCTTGAAGACGGTGCAGCTTGCCGTCATGATTTGACGCGCAAGGGGAAAGTATGGCTGATCCCACGTCCCTGTTTGAAAAGTATGGCATTGCCCGCATGACGATCTACGATCCCCCCGTCGGCGTGAATGTGCGCGGGCAGAAGGTGGAATTTATCAGCGGCAGTTCCATCAAAAGTACCGTGCTGTATATGCTGGAAGTGGTCCGCCGCGATATAGTCCGAAATTTACCCCTCAATGCCACTCCGGCAGAACGCCAGCAGCGCGCCGATCAAGCGGCGGAAGAAGCCGTGACCGATTTGTTGACCATGCTCAACGCTTCTTTCCGTGATGCGCACGTCCAAATCCAGCGCGACTACCTGTTAGACGCCAAGAACTACTATTCCTACGAGTTCAGTTTGGTCTTAGGCGAGTACGCCAAGGCCATTGCCCATGAGGAAAATTTCTATTTCAACCGTGGGGCGCGCACCGTGCCCCCTACCTTGGCCTGGCTGGTACGCTCCTTCTCCGTTTCCCAGGTTTACGCCGCCGTTCCCCGCCTGTTGGCGCGCTTCGCCGATACCGATGTCCGCCTGGTCAGCGTCGGGAAAACTCAGGCGGTGCTGGAATGGCGGCCGGTGCGCGAGATCGCGCGCCTGCCGGAGGCTTACGCGGCGGCCTACGTCCGCATGGGCTGCGAGGTCTACAAGGGCATCTTCTCCAGTATCCCCAGCGTTGCCGACGATCTCGCGCCGGCCACAGTGCAGGACCTCCCCTGTGATGCGGCCCAGGCGCCCTGCTTCCGGTGGGAATTCACGTGGAAATCGCTCCCTCGCGCCCGCGACCCGCTTCCCTGGCTGGGGCTGTTGGGC
The DNA here is from genome assembly GCA_034429475.1 of Anaerolineae bacterium. GTDB lineage: Bacteria > Chloroflexota > Anaerolineae > B4-G1 > SLSP01 > JAKQHY01. The sequence continues at coordinate 28,573 of DAOUGD010000030.1, read as the reverse complement.
TCGGGATTGATGGGCCTCTACGGCTGGCTCGTCCGCCCGGTTCCACCGTGGTTCTATGCGCTGCTTCCCTTCCCGTTGATAGTTGGTTGGCATAGCAGCTTGCTGCGCCGCAGCCAGCGCACCCAGGCGCGGCTCCAACAGCGGTTGGAAGAACAACGGCAGTTGGCCGAACGCAATCACAACGACCTGCTGGAAGCCTACGGCGATTTGCAGCAAACGAATGCGACTCTGGAGCGTTCCGTCACGCAACTGACCGTCCTACATCGCATCGGCCAGGCCGTCGCTTCCACCCTGGATTTGGACACGCTGCTGGAACAGACCACCTCCATGATCACGGAAGAACTGCCATTTGACCGGGCCTTGTTGATGCTGGTGGACGAGGAGCAGCAGGCATTGGTTTGCGGCTACGCCAGCGGTGGTTCACCGGAGGCTCTGGCCCTGGTCCGTGAACTGATCATACCGCTCGCCTGGGAGCATTGGGCGCCCGTCCGCGCCCTGAACAGCGGGCAACCGGTCTTCGTCGCCGGGCCGGATGTGGTTCCTGACGCCCGCGAGTTGGTCGCCAAACTCGGCTCGTCGGCTTTACTGGCGATTCCACTTCAGGCGAAGCATAAAGCAGTGGGGGTGATGGTTGTGGATAATGCCATCACCGGGCTGCCGATCATGGAAAAAGATCAGGACGTGTTGTTGACGTTGGGGCGCTCCATCGCCATTGCCATCGAAAATGTCCGCCTGTACCGGCGCATCGAACACTACACGCACACGCTCGAACAAGGCGTCGCCGCCCGCACGCAAGAACTCTCCCGCCAGCGGGAATACCTGGACGCGCTCAACGCGACGGCGCTGGATTTGATGCGCCGCCTGGACCTGGAAGATTTGCTCAAGGCGTTGGTCACGCGCGCCGGGCAACTGTTGGATGCCCCTAACGGTTACATTGACCTGGTCGAACCTGACGGAACGGTCATCACAGACAAAGTCGGCGTCGGACTATTTGCCGATTCGGTTCCGACGCGCCAGGCGTCGGGAGAGGGACTCTCCGGGCGTATCTGGCAGACGGGCCAACCGCTCATCGTAGCCGACTACGATACCTGGGAAGGGCGCGCTCTTGACATGCCATATCACCTGATCAGCGGGGTGATGGGCGTCCCGCTTACCTCCGGCGCGCAGGGGGCGGTGATCGGCGTGCTGGGCCTGGCGCACACTTATGCCGACGCGCGCACCTTCAGCGCCGAAGAGGCCGCCCAGCTCCAACGCTTTGCCGAACTGGCCTCGATCGCCCTGGACAACGCGCGCCTGTATACCGAAGCGCAGCAGCGTATCACCGAGCTTTCCATCCTGAACGAAATCGGTCAATCCCTGGCGGCGGCGCTCGACATCGAGGAACTGGGAGAAGTCGTGCTCCAGCAAGCCAGCCGCATCTTCGACACCAATAGCTTCTACATTGCCCTCTACGATGAAAAGGCCGCCGAGTGGGAAACTATCCTGATGACCGATCATGGCGAGCGCCAACCGCGCCAGCGTTTCCCGTTGAGCCGTGGATTGACCGGCTACATTATCCGCACCCGTCAGGCGCTACGCTTTTCTGCCACCACCCAGATTCAAGATTTTCTTGCGGCCCAGGCCATCCCCGTGCTGGGGGATATGCCTAAATCATGGATGGGCGTGCCCCTGATCGCAGCCAATAAGGTCATCGGCGTGCTGGGTATTCAAAACTACACTATCGAACACTTGTATACGCCGTCCAATCTCGCGCTGTTCACCACGATGGGGGCGCAAGTGGCCGGCGCCATCCACAACGCGCAGCTTTTCGCGCAAATCCAGGCCGCGCTGACCCACGCGGAAATCCTCACGCAGACCGGTAGCACGGCGATGGTCGCGGCGCGCAGTCTGTTGGATATTTTGCAGGCTATCGTGGATGGCGCCGCGACTGCGATTCAGGCCGATCAGATTATATTGTACGTGCTGGACATTGAGAAAGAGCAAGTGCAGCACTTCGTCAAGGGGGGGATGCACCCGGAACGCATCGTCCAGGTGGGTTTCACCGAATTGTTTGAAGGCTTGACCGGTTGGGCGCTGCGGGAAAAACAACCGGCGGTCTCTCCGCGCGCCATGGCCGGCAGCGACCCCCGCGAAAGTCAAGAGGTGCGCCTGCGGCGTGTGGGCGGCGGCGCCGGCAGTATTATCGTCGCGCCCTTGCTCTACGCCGGTCAGGTGCTGGGCACGCTCACCTGTCTGAATTCCACGGATCACCCTGACTTCAAGGCCGAGGACGCCAGTTTCTTGATGGCGCTCGCCTATCAGGCGGCTGCTGCCATCGCCAATGCTCGCCTGCTGGCGGAAGTGCAGCGGCGTGCGCGCCTGCTTTTCACGGCTGCCGAAATCTCCCAGACGGCCGGCTCCATCCTTGAGCCTGACGAGTTGCTGGCGCGCGTAGTGGATTTGATCTGTGTGCGCTTCGAACTCTACTATGTGGGCCTTTTCCTGGTGGAAGAGACGGGCGAGTGGGCGGTGTTGCAGGCCGGAACCGGTGAGGCCGGCCGGCAGATGCTGGCTGTCGGTCACAAACTGCCGGTGGCTTACACTTCGATGATCGGCTCGTGCATCCTCGATCGGACGCCGCGCGTTTCTTTCGACGTCGGCGCGGAGGCTGTCCACTTCGACAACCCCTGGCTGCCCCAGACCCGCTCGGAGCTGGCGCTGCCGCTGATGTCGCGGGGGCTTTGTATCGGCGCGATGACCATCCAATCTATCATGCCGACGGCTTTCAGCTCTGAAGACATCACTCAGTTGCAAACGATGGTCAATCAACTGGCAAACGCCATCGAAAACGCCCGCCTCTATCAGCAGAGCCAGCAAGCCCGCGCCGATGCCGAGCGGGCCAACCGCGCCAAGAGTACGTTCCTGGCGACCATGAGTCACGAAATCCGCACGCCCATGAACGCCATCATCGGCATGACCGGGCTGTTGATAGATACTGACCTGACGCCGCCGCAGCGCGATTTTGCCGAAACCATCCGCGTCAGCGCCGATGCGTTGCTCACGATCCTGAATGACATCCTTGACTTCTCCAAGATTGAAGCCGGGCGGCTGGAGCTGGAATCTCAACCGCTGGACGTCCGCGAAACGGTGGAGACGGCGCTGGATATGGTGGCCGCAGACGCCGCGGAGAAACATCTCAATCTGGCGTGCTTTATCGCCCCGCAGACGCCTATCGCCATCATCAGCGACCCTATCCGGCTGCGGCAAATTCTGGTCAATTTGCTGACCAACGCGGTGAAATTCACCGAGAAGGGCGAGATCGTCGTGTCGGCGGATCTGTGGCAGGAGAGCGATGTGGGGCGAGACTCGCGCGGCGCGGCGTCAGGCTACAGATCGCCAAGCGGCGAACCGCTGCCATTGTCTCACTGTTTGCTGCATTTCTCCATCCAGGATACTGGCATTGGGATTCCGGCAGATCGCATGGATCGCCTGTTCCGCTCCTTCAGCCAGGTGGATGCTTCCACCACGCGCAAATATGGCGGCACCGGGCTGGGGCTGGCGATCAGCAAACGGTTGTGCGAAATGCTGGGCGGCGACATTTGGGTGGAAAGCGTCGCCGGTCAGGGGTCCACCTTTCATTTCACCATCAGCGCCCCTGTCACCACCAGCGCCCATCCCGGCTACTTGCTGCACGAACAGCCTCATCTGGAAGGCAAGCGCGCCCTGATCGTGGATGACGTTGCCACCAATCGCACCATCCTGGTGCATCAGACGCAGCGGTGGGGGATGACTGCGATTGCGGTTGCGTCTGCCGCCGAGGCGTTACGCCAGTTGGATCAGGGAATGCATTTTGACGTGGCGCTGCTCGATGTACACATGCCGGAAATGAACGGTTATGTGTTGCTTTCCGCCATTGACCAACGCTTCGCCGTCATCCCTTTTCCCATCATCATTCTGACGTCGCTGGATCAGAACGAGGTTTCGTTGCCGATCACCACGCCGGTGGCGTACCTCACCAAGCCGGTCAAGATGGCGCAGTTATATCAAACTTTGCTGGATGTCCTGGCGCGGCGCGGGCTTTCCACCCCGTTCATCGCCGAGACGCCGCCGGCCTCGGAGTTTGACGAAGGGATGGCCGCCCGCCTGCCTTTGCGCATCCTGCTGGCCGAAGACAACCCAATGAATCAAAAGGTCGCGTTGTTGATGTTGGAGCGGCTAGGGTATCACGCTGACGTGGCCGGCAACGGCCTGGAAGCGCTGGCGGCGTTGCGTCTTCATCCCTACGATGTCGTTCTGATGGATGTCCAAATGCCGGAGATGGATGGGTTGGAGGCAACGCGACGCATCCGCCAGGAGCTGGCGCCGGAGCAGCAGCCGCGCATCATTGCGATGACGGCCAACGCGATGCAGGGGGACCGGGAGCAATGTCTGTCCGCCGGGATGGACGACTACATCAGCAAGCCGGTGCAGGCGAAGACGTTGGTGGCCGCCTTGAATCGCAGCCAGACTATCGCCGCTGCCGCCGAAGTTCCGCATGCCAGTAGTGAACCGGCGCTTCTGCCCATCCTCGACGTCGCCGTGTTGCAAACGCTCAAGGCGTCGCTGGGCCGCCGCGCGGAAAGCAAGCTCCAGATGGTCCTTGATAGCTTCTACGAAAGCAGCGCGCGGTTATGCGCCGATCTGGAGGTGGCCTGGGCGCAACAGGATATGCCGACGCTGGAACGCGCCGCGCACTCGTTCAAATCCACCAGCGCCACCATGGGGGCGCTGGCGCTTTCCGACCTGGCGCGCACGTTGGAATGTCAGGCCAGAGAGCGCATCACGACCCATGCGGCGAACTTGATTGCCGACATCAAGGAGGCCTACGCCCAGGTTCGCGCCGCGCTGGAAGAAACTCGCGGCGCCCTGTGAATCGAGCCGGCAATGAAAAACGTGAGGCTTTCATCACGAAAGCCTCACGTTGTGCGTTTTACGCTTCATCTCTAAAATTCCCCGGCAGGTAAACCGGGCCAGTGGCGGAGTTCCGAATCTGCCTTTGTGCTGAAGAGGGGCAGGGTGAAGACAAAGCGGCTGCCGACCCCCTCCGGCCCGGATTCTACCCAGATGCGCCCGCCATGCGCTTCCACTGCCAACCGGCAATACGTCAGACCCAGGCCGAACCCCCGCCGCCGCCCCTTTTCACCCCCCGCCTGCGCAAACCGCTCAAAGATGTGGGTGCGGTCGGCGAGCGGGATGCCGGGGCCGGTGTCCAATAGGCTAACCGCCATTTCGGTCTCTTGCCACATCACCGAAATGGAGATCGTCCCTTTGGGCGGGGTGTGCTTGATGGCGTTGTCCAGCAAATTCACCAACACACGTTCGACCTTCTCCGTATCGGCGCGCGCCGGCGGCAAATCCGGTGGGTAATGTGTTTCCACGGTGATCTGCCGCAGCGCCATCAACGGCGACATCTGGCGGATCACGTTGGCCAGCAGTTGTTCAAGATTCAGCGCTTCAAAATTAAAATGCGCCTCTCCCGTCTCCAATTGCGAGGTATCCAACAGAGTGTCAATGAGCCGCTGCATGCGCGCGCGCGCCGTGTCCGCGATGTCCAGCAGTTCCCGATTTTCGGCCAGCACTGCCTCCGGCAACGTCATCGTCAGCATACTCAGCACGTTGCTGATGAGGCACAGCGGATTGCGCAGGTCATGCACGATCAGATCGGTGGTTTCCTGCCGCATCCGCTCCGCCGCCAGCAGTTGTTCCTTCTCTGTCTGTAGGCGCGAAAGATGGTACTGCAATTGCTGATCTTCGCGGGTTTGCAGGTTGCGCACATGATCCGATTCGCGCAAGCGCGCGCTCAATGCCGCCAGCAAACTTGTCCCCAACTCAGGATACCGGTTGAGCAGCGTGCGGAAGCTGTTCCAACTGATTCGCAGGAGGCGTGTGGCCTCCAGGGCGATAACCGAAGCCGAGCGGGGCTTGTCCTCCAACAGCGCCATCTCCCCGACCACCTCACCCGGCCCGCAATAGGCCAGCACCGTTGGCGTGGCCGGATCGCCCTTCACCACGACCACACGCCCGGCCCAGATCAGGTAGAGCGCGTCGCCGCGTTCGCCCTCCCGACAGATGAAATCGCCGGAAGCGAACGTCTGCTCGACCACCAACTCCGCCAATCGTTGACGATCCATGCTCGCCAACACCTTTAAGATGTTTGACTGAGTCGCGGTAGCCGTTGGTTGGAGGGCCGCCTCTGCCGACAACAAACTGTTCAATTGGTCTGGGGTCAATGTGCGCGTTCTCATTCTGAATTTTGCACCTGCTGCATTTCTGACTGGATTTCCTGGTTGACTTGCAGTCTCTCCAGGAATGTCTTGCGATCCTGCGGATCGGCCAGCCGTTCGGCCTGACCCATCATGGTATCGTGCGCCTGCTTGAGGAAGTCGGTCGCGTCGGGGTCGTCCCGCGCGGCCAGCACGTAATAGTGATTCAAGTAAATCCGCTGTTCCTCTTCCACGTCTTTTTGCGTCCCCAACAGCGTGATCGCCCGGTTGGAAACGTCTAGCGCCTCATCCAGCCGCCCTAGCCCCAGGCACGTCTGCGCCAGATAAGACAACGTCTCGATCATTTCCGCTTTGAGCACCAGCCGCTGGCTGATGGCTAACGCCTGTTGGAAATAGGCCTCGGCCTGCTCATACTGCTGCCGCTGAAGCGCCAGCCGCCCCATAGCGTACTGCGCGTAGATATTCACCTGATCGTCCGGGCCAGCCTGTCGCCACAAATCCAGGGCCATGTTCAGGGCGACTTCTGCCCGCTCGCAATCACCCTGTTCAGTCTGGACTAGCCCCAGGTAATATTGCACGCGCCCCTGACCGACGACATCATTGTTCTTCTGTTTGTTCTTCAGAGCGCGCTCCAACAACTGTTCCGCCCGGTCATAGGCGCCCATACGCCACAGCACGCGGGCCGCGTGGATCAGGTGAACGCCCATCTGGAAGGTATCTCCCTGGGATTCGGCCAGCGCCAGCGCGCGCGCGTGCTGCTTGAGCGCCTGGTCGTAATAGGCCTGCTTGAGGTCTATCATCCCTACGTACATAATACCCCAACCCATCTGGGAGCGATCTCCCATCTCCTGGTACAGTTCCACGGCGCGCACCAACCAGGGTTTGGCCTGCGGATAGTCGCCGATTTCGTAGGCGATGACGCCCATCTGGTAAAGTGCATTTGCCTGCCCCGTGCGATCTTCAAAGCGTTCACGAATCGTCAACAGATCGGAGTAATATTGGATGGCGGTGGTGTTGGCGTACTCGCCCCGCGCCTTCTGGGCGGCCAGCTCCAGGTATTTGATCGCCCGCACGTCATCGTCGCTGCGGCTAAAATGATAGGCCAACAAGTCGCATTGGTGCGTTGCTTGCTCCCCTAAGACTGCCTCCAGAATGATGCCGACCTTCCGGTGCTGCACCTTTCGTTGGTTCACCGGCAGACTGTTGTACGCCACTTCGTGGAGCAGCGTATCGGCAAAAGCATAGTCAACGTAGGGGAGGGGCGTTTCCGGGCGGACCAACCGCTCCCGTTCCAGATGGGTCAACCATTCCGCAACCTGCTCGTTGTCAGACATCAACTGCTGCAAGATGGCCGCCGAGAAATAACGTCCGATGACCGCCGCGTCCTGGAGTGTGCGGCGCGCCCCCTCGGGCAGTTGTTCCATGCGGACCACGAGCGCCGCGTGGAGCGTCTGCGGCGCTTCGAACCGGGCGACCTTCTCTGACGCCAACGTCCATGCCGCTGGATTTTGCGCATCAGGCCGCGCTACCCCCTGCTCCATCATCAAGCGCACCACTTCTTCCATATAGAAAGGATTGCCGGCAGCCCGGTCTAACACCGTCTTCTGGAGTTGCGGATCGAACGTCGCGCCGGGCAGTAACCTTTCCAGCAACGTTTGGCTCTCTGCGCGCAGCAGCGGCTTGAGCGTCACCTCGGTGTAACGGTGGGGGAAGGCGCTGACTGCCGCATTGCGCAGCCGCCAGCAGCCCTTGTCCCGCCGCGCCCGGAAGACGAGCAGAAACATCAGCGGGGCGCGGTCGCTGGCCTCGAGCAGTTCCTCGATGATCGTCAACGAGGCCTCATCGGCCCACTGCAAATCATCCAACGCGATCACCAGCGGCGTCTGGCGGGCCAGGCCGGTGAAGAATGTGCTGACCGTTTCCAGTGTCTGCTTCTGGCGAATTTTGGGCGATAGTTGCTTGACCCAGGCGCTCTCGCTGCTCAGCGGCAACCCTAGCAAATTGATCAGGAAAGGCGCCATCCCCGGCGCCTCTTCCCGCCATAAAGACTCACATGTCTGCCACAGCGCCTGAACGACCTTTTCCTCGCTGGTGGTGCTCGGCAGGGACAAGGCGTTTCGCAAGAGCTGCGCCAGCAGTGTGTAATTCATTTGCTCGCTGGAGGATAGCGCCCGACCCTCCAACCACAGGGGAGCGTCCTTACCCTGCGTCGTCAGCCAGGCACGCAGTTCGCGTTTGATGCGCGACTTGCCCAGGCCGCTGGCTCCGATCAGGGTCACGATCTGCCCGCGTTTGCGTAGGAGCGCCCGCCCACATTCCCGCAGTGTTTCCATCACATCTTCCCGGTTGAATAACGGGAAGGCATCCCGTGGCATCGTGGGCGCTTGCGGCGGCTCCGGCGCGGCATCCGGCGGCGGTGGTGGCGCTTTCTTCGCCGATGCGGCGCCGCCGCGCTTCGTCGTTTTACCCCGCGTCGAGGAAGGCGTCGGCGTCTGATCGCGCGTAGTCTCGCTCTCTTTTGGCTCAGAGGTTGCCTGCAAGTCCTTGACGGACCCTTCCGCACCGCGCTGCCCGACAAACGCGCCGCAATAACAACAATACTGGGCCGTCGCGGGCAAAATCGTCTGACATTCCCCACAGATGATACCCTCCACCAGTTTTACACCACAGCCCATACAAAAACGGGCGCGTGTCGGATTGATCGTACCACAGGCTGGGCATTGCATTGTCAGATACTCCTCCGCACATAACCGGATCGCCAGCAGTTGCTGACCTGCCGTCAGGATGACAGCATTCCATCCGTTGCAAAAAGATTTAAGGCGTTTTGTCCCCTACTCGCAGCTCCCCCGCCGGGAACGCAGCGGCGGGCCAGAGCGTGCCGTCTGCACGATAGACCGGCTGCCGCCCCTGCGCCTGCCAGTCGTAGATGCCGATGTCAATGCCATACTCACCCGGCGGAAGCGTGGCCGCCGGCGCGGGGAGCGTCCGCACCTCCTCCACCACGTCGCCGGATTGCCACGTCCACAGCGGAAACAATCCGTGCCCTGGCGCGCCGTCGTCCTGCGCCAGCGGCGCGCTGTCGGACTGTCCCAGATGGACAAACACCACTTCCGTGTACGCGCCGGGCTGTAACACCCGCCAACGCAGGGTGACACGCAGCACGTTGCCGTCGTAGTCGCACGTGGCCGCGAGCAGTTCGGCTATTTCCCCAAAGCGAACCAGCGGCGGCGCGGCGGCGGTCTCTTTCCACACGTCGCCCGCGTAAACCAGCTCAAACGCGCCATCGTCCCGGTACTGCGTGAGATACGTCCCGCCGGTTTCCCGCGCAGCCTGATACACCGCCGCCTCGTCCACCGGCGCGCCGCGTATATCCACCCGATAAGGCCCGACCGTGGCCGCCAACGCGGGAACGCTCAGACTTATGGTTTCCGGCGCGCGCCCATGATGCATCCGCGCAAAGTCCTCCAACGGCGTGACCACCGGCGCCAATGTCACGCCCCAATAGCCCCACGGATACGGCTCCTGCCGGAAGGTGTAACGGTCGGGGAAGTTCACGAACAGTCGCCGTGATTCTGTGGCCGGGTCCAGCACGTCTACCATCTCCGCCAAATGCGCCGCGCCAACGGCATACGCGCGATTGAAATGGCCAATCAACAGCGCGCTCTGCGCCCACACCAGGAGCAATAGCAGCCAACTCACGCCGCGCCGCAGCCGGGACGCATCTTGCGGTGGATGCAGCGCCGCCGCCCACAACACTGCCGCGCCCGGCGCCGCCAGGTAAAACAGGCGCGGACTCAGACTCACGTAATCGTATTCCAGCCCGGCCCAGGTGGAGGCCAGCGCCGCGCCAAACCAGAGCAGCCCGCCCCACAACACGGCGCGTTTGCGCCACAGCAGCAAACTCAATCCCACCATGACAACGGCCAGCACGTATGGGACGTAGGGCCGCAGCGCGTCCGGGAAGCCCTGTGGGAATCCCAGCGCCGGGAACGCCAACCCTTGCAGCAAATACGCCGCCACGCGCCCCTCAAAGGCCACCCGCGTGATACCTTCCAGTCGGGGAACCTGCGTCCACACGTAAAGGTAGCCCAGTGAGAGCAGCCCGCACGCCCACAGCAGCGGCGCGCGCCAGCGTTCGCGCCACGTCCGCCGTTCGCGCCATTCCAACCACAAGAGAACGGGCATCAGTTGCAGCGCGCTTTCCTGCACCAGGAGCGCCGCCGCGTACAACCCCACCGCTGCCCACTGCCATGCCGTCCGGCGCATCCGGCGCGCTTCGAGATAGGCCCACAATGCCGCCAGCAGCAACAGAATCACCCACGCCTGCTGCGGCGCCGTCCACACAATTGCCTGATGCCCCAGGGGATACAGCGCGAACAATGCCATCGCCCCGGTGACGACGGCTGCGGATAGCCCCAGAAGCCGCCCGACCCGCACCATCAGCGCCGCGTTGAGCAGGTGGACGCCCACCTGGAAAGCGTGCATTATCACTGCCGGGAATGTGCCATCGGTTCGCGCAAACAGCGCGTTGATGAGCATGGTGCCGGGTCGGTAGAATTGAAAATTCCCCAACGGCAGCAGGAGCTGCCAAAATGACGCTCCCACCACGCGCCCGTACCAGAGGGGATCGTCCCACCAAAAGCCAAAACGCAGCGCAGGCGCGTATAAGGCAGCCGTAAGTAGCAAGATTCCGAGCCGAGTGCCGTGTTGGAGGAGCCCTTTCCAGGAATTGTTCTCCTTGACCCAAGTGAGCCGCACTCGCACAACATTCTCCATAGACATTCGTTCGCCTTCAGGTCAGCATCCTACATCATCATATACAGTTTTACCAACAAGACAAATCTTTCGAGGGCGGCGGACGATTTTGTCATTATCGAGTCTCGCTTGCCCTTCCGCCCAGCCACAGTACAATGGGGAGCGCTGTCCGATGAAACAAAAATCAGAAATTGGCACGAGGAGAACCATGCCTAAAGAACCTGAAGCGCCGTCCTCGTCTCATACCCCGGCAAAGGATCCCCACAACGTCGGCCAACAACTCGTCGGCGCGGCGATAGGCGCATTTGTGGCCCTCGCCATCGTCCGCGTGGGCGGCGCATGGGGCTGGCAACCCGCCAATCCCACCTCCATCATCCTGCTGGGTGGCGCCATCGGCGCCATCCTCAACGACCTGTCCCGCTTCGATCAAGCCGGTTCACGCCTTACCCGCCGCCCCAGCAACGGCAACCGCGCCATCGCCGCGCTCAACATTGGCGTCGCCCTTCTCGGTTTGTTGTTCGTCATGGGCCTCGTTTTGGGATTATCTGCCTTGATAGGCCTTATTCTATGAACGCTAAAGCCCCTGGACGCAGATGGACGCTGATTCACGTTGATTTTTCTTTTCATCTGCGTTCATCTGCGTGTATCTGCGTCCGCTTATGATCCACCTGCTTGCCCCCGCCGGCCTCGCGGCCCTGCTCCTCGCGCTCCCCATCCTGCTGCTCTACATGCTGCGGTTGCGCCGCCGCGACGTGATCGTCCCCAGCACCCTCCTCTGGCGTCGCGCCCTGGCCGACCGCCGCGCCAACCGTCCCTGGCAAAAACTGCGCCACAACTGGCTCCTCCTCCTCCAACTCCTCATCCTGGCGACGCTCGCGCTGGCCCTGGCGCGGCCCGCCGTGCCCACCCCGCTCGCCGCCCACGGCCAGATCATCGTCCTGCTCGACGTCTCCGCCAGTATGCAGGCCCAATCCGACCACAGCTCACGCTTCGAGTTGGCCCTGCGCGCCCTGCGCGCCCTGGCCGACGTGTTGGCGCCCGGCGACCGCGTCGCCGTCATTGCCGTCGGCCCCACACCCCAATTGCTCCTCCAAAGCGGCGACGTCGCCACCCTGCGCCGCCTCCTCACCGATGTGGGCAACGAGGGCCGCTTCCCCCTGGACGGCGGCGCGGATTGGGACGCGGCGGGCGCGCTGGCCGCCGGCCTGGCCTCCGGCGCGGACGTGACCACGCTCCTCGTCACCGACGCCGCCTTCGACGCCGACCTGCCCGCGCTGCCCGGCGACGTGCGCCTCGTGCCCGTCGGCGATGACGCGGCCAACGTGGGCATCGCCGCTTTCGCCCTGCGCCGCGCCGGCGACGGGTTGAGCGCCTTCGTCCGCCTGCGCAACGCCGGCCCCGCCGCCTCCCGCACCCTCGCCCTCTACGCCGACGGCGCCCTCGTCGCCCGTCAGACCATCGCCCTGCCCGCCGACGGCGAAGTCCCGCTCACCTTCCCCGGCGTTCCCGTGACTGCCTGGGCCGAAGCGCGCCTGGAAGAGGACGACGCCCTCGCTGTGGACAACCGCGCCTGGGTGGCCCTGGGCGACGGTGGCAGCGGCGCGGCCCTGCTCATCACATCGGGCAATCGCTTCCTCGCGCAAGCCCTCCGCTCCCTGCCCGACCTCACCCTCACCGAAGCCGCCCCCGGCGCTCAACAAGTCTTCGATCAACCAATCTTAAATCCCTACGCGCTGGTTATCGCCGACGGCCCCCTCACCGACACCCTCACCGCCGCCAACCTGTGGCTCATTGCGCCGGGAGAGGGCTTGTGCGGGACGCCCGGCGACGTCATCACCCCCACACAGAGCGTGCGCGGCCAATGGAGCCACGCCCTGCTCCAATACGTGGATTGGAGCGACGTTCACGTCGCGCGCGCGCGCGCCTATACCCTGCCGCCCGCCGCCGACGTGCTGCTCGAAACCGCGTCCGGCCCGCTGCTGTGGACGGTGGAGCAGCCCGGCCGGCGTGTCGCCTGCCTGGCCTTCAACCTGCACGACTCGGACCTGCCCCTGCGGCTGGCCTTCCCTATCCTCACCGCCAACCTGGCCGGCTGGCTGCTCCCGCAGACCTCCACCGACCCCCTCCTCGCCCTGCCCGCCGGACAGCCGTGGACGCCCTCCCTGCCCCCCGCCGCCACGTCCGCCGCCATCGTCGCCCCCGACGGCGCGCGCCAATCGCTGGATATAGCCGCGCCGCAAGTCGCCTTCACCCGCGCCGGACTCTACCGGCTGGAAGCGCAGACTCCAGCCGGCCCCGTCAACCGCACCTTCGCCCTCGCCCTGCGCGCCGAAGCCGAGAGCGATCTGCGCCCGCGTCCCATCCGCGTGGCCGGCAGCATCCTCCCCCCCGCCGCCGACGCCGCCGGCTGGCGCGACGTAAGCCGCTGGCCCCTCCTGCTCGCGCTCTCCCTGGTGATGCTCGAAGCGTTCCTCTGGTGGAAGCCCGGCCGCTCTTGGCTCACGCACTGCTTCGACCTTCTCAAACGCCACAAGAAATTCTCAGTCCTCAGTCCTCAGTCCTCAGTCCTCAGTCCTCAGTCCTCAGTCCTCAGTCCGCCCGTCCTCATCCGCGCCCTACTCCTGTTGTTATTGCTGTTGTCTATCCTGGGTTTCCGCTGGACGCGGCGGACGCGCGATCTGGCCGTCGTCTTCCTGCTGGATCGTTCGGCCAGCACGCGGGCGGCGTGGGAGGCGCAGACGGCCTTTGTGGCGGAATCGCTCGCGCGCAAGGCCGACCGCGACCGCGCGGCCCTCGTTGTCTTTGGCGGCAATGCGTGGGTGGATCGCCCGCTCTCGCCGGAGGCCGAGCTGGCGACCATCGCCACCGCGCCCCGCGCCGACGCCACCGACCTCGCCGAAGCCGTGCGCCTGGGGCTGGCCCTCATCCCCGATGGCGCGCCGGGCCGTTTGGTGCTGCTCACCGACGGGTTGGAAACCGCCGGGGACGCGGCGACCGCGCTCCGTGAAGCCGCCGCGCGGGACGTTGAACTGCTGGTCGTCCAGACCGGCGATGGGACGCCCGGCCCGGAGGTCTGGCTGGCCGACCTGCGCCTCCCCAACCGCGTCTACCCCGGCGACCGCGTGCCGGTGGCAGTGACCGTCGGCGCGAACACCCCGCAGCTCGTCAAGTTGCATTGGGCGGCGGGCGGCCAGTCGGGGGAAGGGACGTTGGACATGCGCAGCGACAGCGGCGCGCTGGCTTTCTCCATCACCGCCGCCGACGCCGGATTTCTGCCCCTGCGCGTCTGCCTGGAGGCGGAGCGCGACACGTTTTCCCAGAACAACTGCGCCGACGGCTGGCTCATGGTCGAGGGCGCGCCGCAAGTGCTGGTCGTGGGGGAAACGACGGAGCGCGCGGCCCTGGTGGCGGCCTTGCGGCAGGCCGGGTTGACCATCGTGGAGGCTATGCCGTCCGAGCTGCCGTTGGGCGCGGGCGGATTGGCCGATTACGCGGGGATCGTGCTGGTGAACACGCCGGCGCGCGCGTTCGCGCCGCAGACGCTCGCCGCCCTGCACACCTTCGTGCGCGATTTGGGCGGCGGCCTGCTCGCCGTCGGCGGGCCGGAGAGCTACGGCGTCGGCGGCTGGCTCGGCACGCCGTTGGAAGACGCGCTGCCGGTCGAGATGCGCGTCCAGGACCCCAGCCGCTTCCCCCCGCTGGCGATGGTCGTCGTCATTGACAAATCCGGCAGCATGTCGGTGGAAGAGGGCGGCGTCACCAAAATCCGCCTGGCCGCCGAAGCCGCGATCCGCGTGGCCGAAACCCTCAACGACGCCGACACGCTGGCCGTCGTCGCCTTCGATGACCGTCCCGCCGACACGCTCGGCCCGGTGACGATGGCGCAGCGCGGCGCGATCATCCCCCGCCTGCGCCGCCTCCAGGCCGGCGGCGGCGGTATTTACGTCCGCGAGAGCCTGACCTACGCGCGCGGGCTATTCGATCAGGCGCAGCTTTCCCCGGAGACGCAACGCCACATCCTGCTGCTGGCCGACGGCTCCGACGCCGAACACCAAGAGGGCGTGCTGTCGTTGGTGGATGGGTTCCGGGAGCAGCAGATCACGCTGAGCGCGGTTTCCATCGGCGCGGGCGGCGACGTGCCCTTCCTGACGGAGACCGCGAACCGGGGGAACGGGCGCTTTTACCTCACGCAGCGCGCCGCCGACCTGCCGGCCATTTTCGCCGAGGAGGCAGCGCGCGCCAAACGCTCGTACATCGTCGAGGAGACGTTCTACCCGACGCCCGTATCCTCCTGGGCGCCCGTCGCCGACCTCGCCGCCACGCCGCCGCTGGCCGGGTACGTCGCGGCGACGCCGAAAGGGGCAGCGCAGGTCGTGTGGCAGGCCACGCGCGAAGACCCGCTGCTGGCGGTGTGGCAGTACGGACTGGGGCAGGCGGTCGCGTGGACGTCGGACGCGAGCGGGCGCTGGGCCAGCGGGTGGGTGTCGTGGGACGAGTTCAGCCGCTTTTGGGGGAGCATCGTGCGGCGTATTTTGCCCGCGCCTACCGACGCCGGGTTGGCGCTGCGCGTGACGGCGGAGGGGGAAACGGCGCGTGTCACGTTGGACGTGGGCGCATCCGAAGAAGGCAGGGGGTACGCCGACGGCTTGAGCCTGGCGCTGCACGTCGCGCAGCCCGGCGACGAGGCCGAGCCGCAGACCGTGCCGCTGCACCAGACCGCGCCGGGCCGCTACGAGGGGGAGTTCACGCCGCCGGAACGCCGGAGCGCGCTGTTGCTGCGCCTGTATGGGGATCGCACGTTGACCACCGGTTGGGCCGCGCCCGCGTCGGACGAATATCAGCCGGGGAACGCCGCCGCCGCGCTGGAACGGCTGACCGCCGTGAGCGCCGCGCGCCTGACGGACGACCCCGCCGAGGCTTTCGCGCATACCTTGCGGGGGCAGGATACCGGGCAGCCGCTCGCCCCGCTGCTGACGCTGTTGGCGGTGTTACTCTGGCCGGTGGACATCGCCTGGCGGCGGCTCGCGCTCACCCGCGCCGACGTTGCCAAGCTATGGGCCGCGCTCCGCGCCCGGATGCCGCGCGCTCAAGCGCCCGCCGCCGCCCCGGCCGTGCCGCCCACGCTCGCGGCTACGCTACGAGATCGCCAGCGTCCGCCCGCGCCGCCGGAGACCCGGCCAGAAACGCCGCCCGCCACAGTCATACTGCCGCCGCCGCCCACGCCGCCGGCGACTCCACCTTCGTCCAAGCCGGAGAGTGCGCCCACTGCCGCCGCGCCAGATAGCGACACTCTCGCGGCGCGTCTCAAGCGCCGCATCCGGGATTAAAAAAACAGGCGTCGCGTTGAAAAACGCGACGCCTGTTTTTGGAACATCGAACAGTCTCCGAGACGTGAAAGCCTTACAGTGAAGACATTACGTTTTACGCCTTGCCCATGCCGAGTTCCATCAGCCCCTCTTTGCGCCACTCACGCAGACGCCCAGTTCCCGAAATGATGGCCGTGAAAATTTGGGCGATGCTTTCAGGTTTTTCAGCCGTCAGGGCTTCCCACAGCCAGTTCAAGACCAGCAGTTGAGGGATCATGGACAGCGGCCCGACGGTCGAAATGGCAGGCGTCACCATCGTGATGTCCGCTTCTCGCGCGGGCAGCAGCGCAGCGTCAGGCGTTATGCAGAGGGTCGTCAGACCTTTCTCCCGCGCCAGACGCACCATATAACCGGCATCCATCACCGTATACCCCAACCCGATGACTAACAGGGCTTGCCCCGTCTGCATTTGGGTCAGGGCAGCGGCCATTTCAGTTAGAGCGGGGGCGATGGCCGCCGCCGGCCTTCCGATACAGTTCAATTCCTGGGCGAAAACGCGGGCTATCTCGTAGACCACATAGTCGCCGAGAACACAGACCTTCGAGGCTGCCGCTAGAACAGTCAAAGCCGAGGCGATGGAATTCGTCTGGGTCGCCACAAGCTGCTCCAGCCCTTGCAGGCTATTCGCCTGAATTGCGGCCAGGCGGTGTTGGTTGGTTGGCGCGGCAGCCGTCCGATAGACGGCGGTCGTCTGTTCGTGGACATAATGCCGGATGTCCTGCATCAAGCCGCGGTATCCCTCGTAGCCAATCTCCTGGGCGAACCGTGTGACCGTACCCGGTTCCACGCCGACGACCCGCGCCAGTTCCGTCGCCGTCATACCGGCTACATCCAGGGGATGATTAAGAATGAAGTCGGCTAACCTCCGGTATCCGGGCGTTAATCCGTCATAGCAGGCAGAAATATGTTTCCGAAACATGGCGGCCTCGTTACGCTCATCCTTGAAGTTGTTTCAAAAAAACAGACGGCCCTCTATTGTGTAGAGCGCCGTCTATTTCGACTCGGTCTATCTGATTTTTCTACACCCTATTTCGGGGCGGCGACTTCGTATTCCGGCGTTTCCGCGCGCAGTTTCAGGATTTTCTCCATATTGCCTTGCAGGCTCTCGGTCTTGGCGGCGGTGTCGGCCACACATTCCTTCATGACCGCTTCCCAGATCAGGCCCATCACCTGCATCATCGCGCCGAAGGCGGGGACGCCCACGGGAGTCTTGCAGGGGACGATCACGGTCAGTTCCGACTCGCGCGCCGGGAGAATGACGCCGGAACCGGTCACAGTGACGGTCTTGACGCCCTTCGCGCGCGCCAGACGCACCGCGTAACCGGCGTCGAGGTTGGGTTCCGTACCGGCGAAGGTCAGCAGCACGTCGCCTTCGTTCATTTGCGCAACGACGCTGGCGGTTTCGCTCATGCTCGGCTGGAACGCGGTCGCGGCGATCCCGTAAGCCTGGAATTTTTTAGCCATGAAGGAGGCGATGTCGTAGCCGGTGAACTCGCCGGTGAACCAGATTTGCACGGCTTCCCGCAGCATTTGGACAGTCTTGACCACATTGGGCAGGTCGGTGGTGACGAAGTTCTGCATATTCTGGCTGGCGTTTTCCACCAAAGCCTGGAGCAGGGACTCGACGCTTTCGGCCTCGCCTGCTTTGCGGTAAGTGGAGGTGACTTGATCGCGCACGTAGTGCTTGATTTCGCGCGACAGTTCCCGATAGCCGGAATATTCCAATTCTTGTGCAAATCGCACGACGGTGGCCGGGTCAACGCCTACCCGGCGCGATAACTCGGTCGCCGTCAAGAAGGCAGCGTCGAGGGTGTTGTTCATAATGAAGTCGGCCAGTTTGCGAAAACCAGGGGTCAAATTCTCGTAATTGCCACGAATGCGATCCTGAAACATTTTTCTCTCCTTTTTTGATTGGTTAATTGGTTGGGTACACTAATGTCTGTGCCCCCCTGAGCATACCACTTGTATGCTACAGTTTTTGAATAGGCATATTATAGCACAGGTAAAATGAATCGTCAAGTAGAGCGAGACGCATACATCAATTGAACCTGAGTGAGCCGTTTGCACTTTCACAGACTGAGGATATGATGAGGGGATGCAACCAACGTGGTGGAAAACTCTCTTAAAATCGGTAACTTTATGGACTGTGCTGGCGGGCTTCCTGGGGTTGACCGCTTGCCTGCAGGATATTCCTCAGCTTCCAGAGGTGACGGCGACGCCAGAGGTCTTCACGCAATGGGCCACGGCAGCCGAAGCCAGCTCGCAATTTGGCTATCCAGACTGGAGCGCGCGCCGCGCTACCGGCGCGCCGGAGATTTCCACATGCAGCGACGATCCCCGCGCCTGGGCTTCCGCGCGCGGCGGCGGATTGCAATGGCTGCTGCTGACGTTCTCGCAACCCGTCTACGCCACCGAAGTCGCCATCTATCAAACTTTTGGGCGCGGCGCGATCAGCAAGGTGTTACTGGTCGCGGCGGACGGAACGACCGAGGAGGTTTGGGCCGGCGCGGATTCCGATTCCCCTTGTCCCGGCGTCTTATCCGTTGCTATCCCCCGCACCGCCTCCCGCGTCGCCAAAGTCCGCATCGAACTGGACGAATCGCGCACTAATTTTTGGAATCAGATTGACGCCGTGGCCCTGGTAGGGGAGCGCTAACGGGACGCCGCCCCCAGCAGCCGTTTCCGCAGGACTTCGGGGACTTGTCCCCGCGCTTCCAGGAGGCGCAGCGCTTCTGCGGGGGGCAGCGGCTCCGGCGGCAGGCTTTCTCCCAGGGGGGCCGCGTCCAGGGGCGCATCAACCCAGGCCGATTCTCGCTGCGCGGCAACCGGGGCAGACGGCGGCAGCGCGGCGTCCAAGCCCTCGGTGAGCCATTGCACAGCTTCGGCGGCGTCGGAAAAGGCGTGAACGTGAGCGGGCAAGGTCAGCCGGGAGGCGGAGGACAACAATACTGTGGGCGTCAACAGCGGGTCGGCGGCGGCCGGCGGCGTGACGGTGACACAGTAGCCG
This sequence comes from Anaerolineae bacterium, assembly GCA_034429475.1. Classification (GTDB taxonomy): domain Bacteria; phylum Chloroflexota; class Anaerolineae; order B4-G1; family SLSP01; genus JAKQHY01. Next base: position 9,203 of record DAOUGD010000030.1, on the reverse strand, counting down.
GCGGTCGCCAGGGCCACTTGCGCTAAGACCGCGTCCCACGCCGGATTGGGCGGCGTTTCCGGCGGCAGGGGCGTCATGATGATGAGGCGCTGCGCCGTCAACAACGTGCGTTCAAATTCCGTCAAGGACAACTCCGCCAGCCCGCGCCGCGCAAAGAGCAGCAGGTCTCCTTCGCTGGCGGCCAGTTCCTCCAACAGCAATTCCGCCTGGCGGGTGCCGTAGAATGCCGCCGGCAGGAAATATTCGCCTAGCAACAGACTGATTAACTCGCGCAGGGCTTCCTCATTCTCCGGTGTTAGAATGTCTGGGTTTAGATAGACGATGGGGCGCAGCAAAAGAGAAGTTTCACCCAGATAGAACAGTAGCGCCGGCCGCACTTTGAGCGGCAGCGAGTGCAGCCGCCGGGGGTAGAGCGCCTCGTTCCAGCGCAGGGCGCGCACGGTGGGCAGCGACGCGGGCGGGCGCAAGCGGGCCGCTTCATCGGGCGTCAGGCCCCGGTCGGCGGCGCGCGCGGGCAGTCCTTCGAGAGCCGCCGCCAACGTCAACTGCTGCGCCGCCCACTCGGCCAGCAGAGCCTTCGCGCGCTGCGCCGGCAGTCCGCCGCGAAACAAAAACCACGCCCAGAGCGATGTTTCATCCATAGGGCCATCCTCCTCAAAGTAGTCTGATAGTCGTCAGTCAGGTAGTCCGGTAGTCAGGGAAACGCTGGGTGGGCTTAGGAATCTTCCATTGGGGATTTCTCCAGCAGGATGGTGACGGGGCCGTCGTTGACCAACGCTACCTGCATGGCGGCGCGAAACACGCCGGTTGCCACGGGCACGCCCTCGGCGCGTATCGCCGCGACAAAGGCTGTCACCAGCGGCTCGGCAATCTCCGGCGGGGCGGCCGCGGTGAAGGAGGGGCGGAAGCCGCGCCGCGTCTCGCCGTAGAGGGTGAATTGCGATACGACGAGGACGGCGCCCTGGGCATCCTGGACCGACCGGTTCATCTTCCCCTCCGCGTCGGAGAAAATGCGCAGGTTGGCGACTTTGTGGCCGAGCCACTGCGCCTCTTGCGCCGTGTCTCCGTCGCCGACGCCCAGCAGCACCAGCAGCCCGCCGGCTATCGCCCCGACGACCTGCTCCTCCACCGTCACCGACGCCTGTGTCACTCGTTGTATCACCGCGCGCATTGCCCTATCCTCCAAAAAATAGATCAACGGATTCAACGGATTTTAACGGATTTTTCCGTTGAATTCGTTCAATCCGTTGAGAAATTGTGTCTATTACATCGCCACAACAAAGGCAATCGCCATGTCGCCGTCATGGCTGAGGCTGATGGCCCATTCGGTGAGTCCCTGGACGGCGGCCAATTCGGCGGCGCTCCCGTGCAAGCGGACGTAGGGCTTGCCGCTGCGCTCGTTGAGGGTTTCCACTTCGCGCCAGAGGATGCCGCGCGGCGACAACACCCGCACGCCCACGCCCAGGGCTTTGGAGACGGCTTCTTTTGCGGCAAAGCGCGCCGCCAGTTCCGCCGCCTGTTTGCGGGTAAAGGCGAGTTCCTGGGGGGTGTAGACGCGATCCAGAAAGCGTTCCCCGAAGCGGTCTACGGCGCGCGCGATGCGCGAAATCTGGACGACGTCAACCCCCGTGGTCAGCATCGGCAGGCGCCTCCGGGTTGACGACGGCCAGGGCGAAGTGCTCCGGGTCTAACCAGCGCCGGGCCGCCTCCCGCACCTGTGACGCCGTGATCGCCATGATCATATCGCGGTAGCGCTGTAGGTAATCCAATCCCAGGTGGTAACGCTCGATGTTGAGCAGCGCGCGCGCCACCCCTTCGTTGGTCTCTAGTTGCAGGGGCAGACTGCCGGTCAAGTAGGATTTGATGTCTTCCAGTTCGGCGGCGGGAACCAGTGTGTCACGGAAACGGCGCAGTTCCGCTAAAACTAGCTCGATGACGCGATCCACATTGGCCGGATTGACACCCGCTACCACGTCCCACGGCCCAGGGCCGATGCCGCCGTCCAGACTGCTGTAGACGTAGTAGGCCAGCCCGTTCTGGACGCGCACGCTCTGACCCAGCCGCCCGTACATCCCAAAAACGCCCAAGATAGTGTTCGCCACAAAGCAGGGGATGAAATCCGGGTGCAGGCGTTCCGGGCCGGGCCAGCCTAAGATGAGATTGCTCTGGGTTTTGTCGGGGATGGTGATGCGGCGCTCGCGGCGCTCGGTGAGCGGCGGCGCGGGGGGCAGGGGCGCGCGCGCGGGCCGGCTGCCCTGCCAGTCGCCCAATGCCACCGTCACTGCCTGCACGGCGGCTTCGGTTTTGACGGCGCCGACGACGACCAGCACCATCCCCTGCGGGGCAAAGTGGCGCGCGTGGAACTGCTCCAGGTCGGCTACCGTCAGACGCCCAATCGTTTCTGGATAGCCCAGGCCGCTCCAATGGTAAGGATGCGCTTCGGGGTAGACCAGTTCGTGAAACAACAGGGATGACATCTGGGCGGTGTCGTGCTCGCGCTCCTGGAGCGCGGTAAGAATTTCCGCGCGGGCTTTTTCGACCTGTTCTGGTCGCCAGGCCGGATGGCGCAGCACATCGTTGAGGATGTCCAGCAGCAGCGGCAGGTATTCGGCCAGGCCCTTGGCGCCAAAGGAGGTGATGTGGGTGGAGCCGGAAACGCCGAAGCTGGCGCCGATGGATTCCACTTCTTCGTAGAGTTGCTCGAAGGAGCGCTGCTGTGTGCCGCGTTGCATTACGTCGGTGGCGAAGCCGGCCAGACCGGCGACGTCGGGCGGCGTGTCTTCTGCGCCGGCCTGGACGTAACCGCTCATCACCACCGCCGGGCTGTCGAAGTTTTCGCGCACAAGCAGCGTGATCCCGTTGGGCAACGTTTGCCGCAGGATGTCCTCGGGGCCGGGAAACGAGCGTTGTTGGGTTTTGCGTCGGTACATGGAAGCTCCTTTCTACGAGAGGGTAGACGGTAAACGGTAGACGGTAGACAGTAGACAAGCTAAGCTGTCTACCGTTTACTGTCTACCGTCTACTGATCCGTGATAGCCGCCAATGGTGCGGTTGGCGGCGGACAGGTAGGTTTGCGCCACGCGCTGCAAGTCGGCGGCGGTGACGGATTCCAGGTTTTCCAGGTAGCGCATGAACCAGCCGTAGTCGGCAAAGATTTCGCTGAAGCCCAGCCAGAAGGCCTGGTTGGTGATGCTTTCGCTGGAATAGGCAAACAAGGCGCGCGCTTGCCGCCGGGCTTTCTCCAACTCCGCCGGGCTGACTAAATCATCCTGCACCCGCGCGATTTCGGCCAGCAGCGCCGCCTCGACTTCTGCCAGCGTGCGCCCCGGCCACACCGTCGCCGTCAACTGATACAAGCCGGGGTCTACGGCGGGCATCACGTTGCCGTAGATGTCCACCGCCAGCTCCCGCTCTACCAGGGCGCGATAGAGCCGGCTGGTGTGGTTGGTGAGGCGTCCGCCGCCGACCAGGAAGCCCGACCCGCCGGCCAGGACGGCGTTCAAGATGGTCAGGGGGAAGAAGTCCGGGTGGCGCGCCTCCGGGATGTGGTAGACCAGCGTCAGGTAGTCGGTCATGCCGCCGCCCGTGACTACGACGCGGCGTTCTTCTGTCTGCGGCGGTTCTGCCGGCGGCGCTGCCGGCGCCACGGCGCCGGCAGCCAGCGTCCCGAAATACCGCTCGGTGATGCGCTCGATTTCGCCCGCGTTGAAGTCGCCGGCGATGGCGATCACGGCATTGTCCGGGGTGTAGAACGCCCGGTAGTGTTGGTAGAGGTCGTCGCGCGTCAGCGTTTGCAAATCCGCCAGGCCGCCGACCGTCTCGTAGCGGTAGGGGTGAACCTGGTAGGCAGTCGCCATCACGGCCTCTTGCAGCAGGAACATGGGGGAGTTTTCGTTGCCCTGCCGCTCGCTGATGATGACGGTGCGCTCGGATTCCACCTGGGCGGGGTCGAAGTCCAGGTTAGCCATGCGATCCGCTTCGATGTCCATTGCCATCGAGAGCCGTTCCACCGGCAGCGTCTCGTAGTAGGTGGTGAAGTCGTACCACGTCATCCCATTGAACACTCCGCCGACGCGCGCGATGGATTGTTCGGCTTTGCCTTCCGGCCAGCGGGACGTGCCCTTGAAGAGCATGTGCTCCACCCAATGTGAGGCGCCGGTCAGTCCGGGGCGCTCGTTGCGGCTGCCGACCCGATACCAGATCCAAAAGCTGGCGACCGGCGCGGTGTGCCCCTCGCGGATCAAGACTTTGAGTCCGTTGTCTAGCGTGGTACGCAGTAGATTCATCCGGCGCCTCCCTATGCGTGAAGTGTGAAACGTGAGATTGGGGCTTTCTTACTGAACCCCTTCGCCGCCATAGCCGCGCCCGATGGCTCGGTACTCGAAGCCCAACGCGCGCACGATGACGGGGTCGTAGATGTTGCGGCCATCCATCAGCACCGGCTGGCGCATCGCGGCTTTGATGCGCGCCAGATCGAGGTTTTTGAATTCGTTCCATTCTGTGACCAGGATCAGCGCGTCGGCGTCGGCGGCCAGGGCGTAGGCGTCTTCGCAGAACGTCACGTCCGGTAAGAGGGTACGTGCGCCTTCCATGGCGACGGGATCGTAGGCCCGCACATGCGCGCCGTCGCGCAGCAACCGCCGCGCAATATCCACCGCCGGGGCGTCGCGCAGGTCGTCGGTGTTGGGTTTGAAGGCCAATCCCAACAATCCGATGATTTTCCCGCGCACCGAGCCGCCGAGCATGTCTTTGAGTTTGCGCACCGGCGAGAAGCGCTGGTCTACGTTGATGTCCATCACGGCGTGCAGCAGGTGGGGGTGGCGGCCTTCGATTTCGCCCATGTAAGTCAACGCCTTCACGTCCTTGGGGAAGCACGAGCCGCCCCAGCCCAGGCCGGCGTCGAGGAAATGCCGTCCGATGCGTTTGTCGAGACCCATGCCGTAGGCGACTTCCTTCACGTCCGCGCCCAGCGCCTCGCAGATGTTGGCGATTTCATTGATAAATGAGATTTTGGTCGCCAGGAAGGCGTTGGAAGCGTACTTGACCATCTCGGCGGTGCGCAGGTCGGTGATCATGATGGTGCAGCGGAGGGGCAGGTGGAGTTGCGCGACTTTTTCGGCGGCGTCGCGGCTGGCGGAGCCGAGCACGATGCGGTCGGGGTTCATGAAGTCGGCGATGGCCGACCCTTCTTTCAGGAATTCCGGGCAAGAGACCACCGCAAAGGGCGGGGCGTCGGGCCGGCGTTGGTGGACGATGTCGGCCACCCAGTCGCCGGTGCCCACCGGCACGGTGGATTTGTTGATGAGGATCAGTTCGTGATCCATGGCGTCGGCAATGGCTTCCGCCGCCATCCGCACGTAGCGCAGGTCGGCTTGCCCGTCCACATCCGACGGCGTGCCCACACAGATGAAGACGAATTCGGCGTCGCGGAGCGCCTCCGCGTAAGAGGTCGTAAAGGCCAGCCGGCCGGCTTTGACGTTGCGGGCGACCAGTTGTTCCAGCCCGATTTCGTAGATGGGCATGACGCCCTTTTGCAGGTTGGCGATGCGGGTCTCGTTAATGTCCAGGCATGTGACCCGATTGCCCAGGTCGGCGAAGCACGCGCCGCTCACCAGCCCCACGTATCCCACCCCTACAACGGCAATGTTTTTCATTGGTTGCACACTCCTTCATAAATTTTTAACGATGGGAAGATGATACCACAGTTATGAAGTTTTCCCAAACCGGTTGTCAAGGTGGTTTTTCGCGGGCCGGCTCACCCGCGAAAGATACTTTCATCTTTGCGTGAAACACCTTTTTTTCAGGGATGCCTTGTTTACGATGAGGGGCGCTTGCTTGCCTGGTCCCTGACTATGGTATACTCAACGTGTATGGAAAATCCCATTTTGTAAACAATTCTTCACAACGTAAGGAGGAGGTACGGATGGAGTCTGGACAGGGAACTCGTAGAACCCCGATGGATCGGGATGTGCAACTGGACGCAGCGAGTATGGCGTTGTTGGATAAGTTGCAAGAAAGACTGTGGCCGCCTATGCCCAAGGCGGTGAGTCTGCGCTTGATAGATAAAATCTGTATGCATGGCGCAGTGTTAGCCCGGCAGCGGGGTGATACCACCATTTCTGTGGATGATTTGATGGTTAGTATCCATCAGTCTCTCGCGCCGGACTTAATCGGCCTTATCGGTTCCCGACTTGAACTAAGCCCGGAGAAAAACGCCGAATACAGGCAACGCGCCAGGGAAATGGCCTATGTGTCTTTAGAGGACTTCTTAAAGGATTTGAAAGTCATCGCCGACAAGTGCGGCGCAGAAGTTCGGGAGGATAAGCTGTTTCCCGTCCTGGATTGTTATCGCGAGGCCGTTGAACACGACGTCATCTATATCAAAACGACCACGAAAGAGGTGAGTCCCAGGGAGTTTTTTGTCCGGCCCGGGCATGCGGAGAAGTGGCTTGACCTCGCGGCGATGGCAAAGGCGTATGGATTGATAGATTTGTATGACAATCCGGCCTATCAAGCGTATGCCTCCATCTGCCATACGATCCCGATTTCGGGTTCGATGATTGATGTGAGCGCCCAGGGCGATATCCAAAAGTTTTATGCGTACTTTACGCACGATTTGCAGCCCATTGGCGCGCTCCGCACCTGCCAGGGCCTGCCGGACTCTTTGTTCAAAAACGCGGCGCTGTTGGAATCCTTGGGGTTTGGCCGGTTTGGGATTTTCGGGGTGGATTTTGAGAAGAACTCATTGAATCTTTATTACTATACCGAGCTGACGGAATTTAACCGGGAGAAAATCGTCGCCATCTTTGCCGCGCTGGGCTTTGCGTTGCCTGCTGAAGACATGCTTGAGCAGATGGTGGACGCCGCCCTGGTGTACTTCACGTTCACTCACACGAGCGATCGGATTGAGCGGGTGTGTTTTACCCGGATTTATGAGGACGATATGACCGGGGCGTTGGCTCTCGCGCCCTCCTTCAAGGAGTATATTGAAGCGTCGCCCATTCAGGCCGCGAAGCGGAATCTCCTGTTAGGTTTTACTTTTAACCAGCACGGCCATTATCTGAAGGTGGAATTGGATTATCGGGCTTCCCTGTGTATGCCGAAAAAGACGAAATACACGGGGATGTATTCCGATCTGGCGGGTTTCTAACGTCTCTGGCCAGGGGTTCGGCAATTCACCGCAGGGAACGCGGAGAAGTCATTCAATCTCCGCGTTCCCTGCGGTGAAGTTTTCCCCGTGGTTGACCTTGGCGCGACGCCTGACTGGCAGGCTGGCAGCCGCACTAGCGTGACTCGTCTGCGGGCGTTTCATTGCGACCGACAAAGTTTAGCGAGATCGAGTTGAGGCAATAGCGCAACCCTGTCGGCTGGGGGCCGTCGTCGAAGACGTGGCCCAGGTGCCCGCCGCAGCGGCTGCACGTCACTTCGGTGCGCACCATCAGAAAACTGAAGTCTTTTGACTCGCTCACGGCTGCGGCATGGATGGGGGCGTAGAAGCTGGGCCATCCCGTGCCGGACTCGTATTTGGTCTGCGCGTCGAAGAGCGGTTGGCCGCACGCGGCGCAGGTGTAGATGCCGTCTTCATGATGATCGTAGTAAGTGCCGCTAAACGCGCGCTCCGTCCCCTTTTTCCGCAGTACGTGATATTGCTCCGGCGTCAAGCTCGCTTTCCATTCTGCATCGGTTTTGACGATTTTGTCAGACATTTTTCCCTCCGTCAATAGTCGAGTAGTCTTTAGTCCGGTAGTCTTGTAGTCATTTGAGTTGCGCCACAAAATGCTTCTGGAACTTCGCCACTTTGGGCGTGATGACGGCGCGGCAATAGGGTTGCGCCGGGTGATTCTGGTAGTATTCCTGATGGTACGCCTCCGCCGCATAGAATGCCGCGAGTGGCTTTACCTCGGTTACGATGGGATCCGGCCAGCGGCGAGCTGCCGTTAATGCCGCAATCACTTCTTCGGCCACGGCCTTTTGCTCTGGCGAGTGGTAGAAGATGGCCGAGCGATACTGCGTCCCCACGTCCGCCCCCTGGCGATTGAGGGTGGTCGGGTCGTGAATCTCGAAGAAGATTTCCAAGACGTCTCGAAAGGAGATCAGCGCCGGATCAAACGTCACCTGCACCACTTCGGCGTGACCCGTTCGCCCGGTACACACCTGCTCGTAGGTGGGGTGGGGAACCGCGCCGCCGGCATAGCCGGATTCCACGTGGAGCACGCCCTGCACTTGATCGTAGACTGCTTCCAGACACCAAAAACACCCTCCCGCGAGGGTGGCGACTTCCGTTTCAACGGTGTTCATAGGGTATTCCTCCAAGTAAGTTTGGTGGGTGTTTTCGGCAGAGAAAACATCCCGATTCCTATAATTTACAATACATATATCTATTATATTCTTTACCTGCCTCAAAGTCAATCATAAAACATATAAATTTCATTAGAAACACGTTTATTGGGTTCTTCCCTTCTCAACCTGCTGGCATATAATGAAAGAAACTCGGCGTAGTGTCTCACCTATAAAAATCTCTGCGCGCTCTGCGTGCTCTGCGGTAAATTTTTACTCGTTTGCGTAAGTTCTGGCTCTAACACATGCGTGAGGTATTCGATGGACACGTTCACCCAGGCTGACGGCGCAGCGCTGCCCACGTTGGACTTCGACGAATTTCAAAAGCTCTACACCTCCTTGGGGCGCCGCGCGGATCAGAAGTTGGCGACGTTGGTGGCGAGCTTCATTCAGAGTACCACAGATTTGTTGGCGGAGGCGCGGGAGGCATTGGCTGTTGGCGACCGTGAGACGCTCCACCGCGCCGCGCATACCCTCAAGGCCACCGCCGCGATGATGGGCGCACCGGCTCTCTCCGGCCTGGCGCGCGACCTGGAGTGGGCGACGAAAGAGCGCATCCCCGCCGACGCGACAGAGGGGTTGGCGCGCGTCGCGGCGGAGCATGGACGGGCGCGCGCCGCCCTCATCGCCGCGCAGCAGGAGCTTCTGGCGACGCTTGCGTCCAACCCGCAATCTGGATATACTGAAATGGGTTGAGTGATTCTACAACTGGTATTCCCCTACTTTAACAGTGTACGGCGTTTCCAGAGAAATAATCATCCCAAAAGCGGGGGTGAGACAGGGACGATTTTCACGAACCATTGGCCCAAGTGCGGCAAACGTTCCAAGCGTTTTTCTAACTCCACCATGGCTTTCTTCGTTAACTT
>DAOUGD010000029.1:0-3945 GCA_034429475.1 Anaerolineae bacterium | reverse complement strand
CACCCTTCAATTATCCATTGGATTAAACGAAGGCGGCGGGGCTGCGCCGCGCTCCACATCCATACGCGCAAACACGCTGCCGCCCAGCAATAAGGCCGCGCCGGCCCATTGACCCAACGTCAGCCGATCATTCAGAAAGACGAAGGCCATGGTTAAACTGACGGCCAACTCGGTCAAACCGATAATGGCAGTCTGTACGCCCCCCAATTTTTCCAGGCTGAAAAACATCGCCATGCGCGCCAGGGCCGTGGTCAACCCCAACACAACAATGGCAATCCACCCCGAAACCACAATGGGAGCTACCGGTTCCCCGGTAAGGACGCGCGCTACGGCCACCGTCAGCGCCATGCCCGTGATGATGTACAAAGTGGCGGATTGAGCCGGGACGTCAGACAGCACCCACTGCCCCATCACCATGTACCAGCCATTGATGGCCGCCGAGGCAATCATCAACATTACGCCGAGATAATCCTTCACACTGACCAGGGTTGAGGGTGCCGTCACCATCACCGCGCCGATCAGCGCGATTCCCAGCCGCAACAACGTCAGCCGCATAATAGGCTGGCCGGAAGCTGCCAGAAAGATAACGACCCACAAGGGATACAAATTCCCCAACAGGGAAGCGCGCGAAGCGTCCAGGCGGCTCAGGCCGTTGTAGTAGAATAACGAACCGATGCCGTTGATCATCCCCACCATCATACAGCTAAGAATGTTAGCCCACGACAGGACAATGCGCTTGCGCCAGAAAAGTCCATAGACAGTCCACAGCAAAACGGCGGCTACCACCGTGCGCAGCGCCGCCAACGTCATAGGGGCCACCTTGGCCTGGTATGCAAACTTGCCGAGGATCGGCGCCCATCCTAACAAAAACGCAGACAACAGCCCGCTGCTAATCCCCGACAGTCGAATTCCCTGACGAGTTTCTTCCTGCCCCGCTGAGTCTTTCACCATCCCCCTCACCGTTCCCACATTTCTCAGACGCCCATTTCTATGTTATACTCAATCCATATGACACAACGTCAAAAACTGATCTTGATACTCTTTGGGCTGGCCGATCTCATCGTCATTGGGCTGCTGTTCAGCGTGGCCCTGCGCAGCGGAGGGCCGACATCCCCCCCGCCTTCCACCGTCCCCGCCCCTATCGCGCAGTGTCCCCGTCAGGTACTTGACACGCTGCCGCCGCTTACCTATGCGAGCGTCATTTGGGAGGAAGATCAACTACAGCTTTCGTTGTATCTCAATTACGCCACCACCACCCCGCCGGACGACAGCGCCCAGTATCTCTGGCTGGGGCTGGACAGCATCGCCGGCGCGTTGAGCGCAGATTGCCCACTGCCCCCCGCCGTTACCATCACTATCACCGCCCGGGGTGTCGGTAAAGTCCATCGCCACCAGGCCCAGGTCTCCGGCGAAACAATGCGAGCGTGGGCCAACCACACATTGAGCGACGCCGAGCTGGCGGCCCAGGCGCAGTATCGTCGGCTCACGCCATAGCCGCCAACAGGCGATCCGGCTCGTTGGTAATCACTGCATCCACGCCGGAGGCCGCCAGAACTTTCGCAACGGCCACGTTGTCCACCGTCCATGCCATCACCCGCAGCTTCCGCCGGTGTGCGCGGCGCACCTTGATTGGCGTCGCCATCGAGAAATGCGGATGGATAGCTTCATACGGGGTAAACGGTGCCAGTAAAAATACCCCGACACTGGCCGGGTCGTATAACAAGCCACAAGGAATCTGCGGCGCATACCGGCGGGCCTGGCTCAACATATATGGCTTAAACGATGAGAACCACACCCGCGACGCCATCCCCATGTGGTTGATCAAGTCCACCACCGCGCGTTCCAACCCCTGCACGTGAGCGGGTTGTGCCTTCAACTCTATGTTGATGAGCAACTGCTGGCCGACTTCCGCAAAGACCTCCTCCAGAGTCGGAACCCGTTCCCCGGCAAAGCACGCGGCGAAATGGCTGCCGGCGTCCAGCTCCTTGATCTGCGCCAGCGACATGGCACAGATCGGGCCGGCTCCATCGGTCGTCGCATTCACATGCGCGTTGTGCATGACCACCGGAACGCCGTCGGCAGAAAGATGGACGTCCAGTTCAATGCCATCGGCCCCCATACGCGCCGCCTCGCGGAACGCAGCCAGGGTGTTCTCCGGCGCAGTGTGGCTGGCCCCACGATGCCCTAAAATTAACGGGCGATTACACCACCAAGTCTCAGGAAATGTCACACGCACGATCCAACCTCCCCTCACGGATTTCTACTTACCCAACTCCACAAAGTACGATTCGGCCGCCCGATCAATCAGCTCTTTGCTCAACGAAGGCGGGACGTTCAGATAACGGGCGATGTCAATCACCTGATCCAGCAAGTCGCGGGCGTGACAGGCGCGCGGCACGCGCTTCGCCTTGATGTAGTGCTCCTGCACCAGATAGGCCATGGACTGGTCGGTCACGGCCACCTTCTTGGCCGTTGCCACCCGTTTGAAGATTTCGGCAAATTCCTGCCAGCTCGGATCGCGCACTTCAATTTTGTGACGAATACGGCGCAAGAACGCCTCATCCACCAGGTCTTTCGGCTCCAGGTTGGTCGAAAAGACGATCAATACCTCGAAGGGAATCTCGAACTTGCGGCCGGTATGCAGCGTCAGGAAGTCAATCCGCTTCTCCAGGGGCACAATCCACCGGTTCAGTAGATCGCGTGGACGCACTTGTTGCCGCCCGAAGTCGTCAATCAGGAAAATCCCCCCATTCGACTTCATCTGGAATGGCGCTTCGTAATACTTGTTGTCCGTGCTGTAGACCAGGTCCAGCCCCTCCAACGTCAATTCACCCCCCACCACAATAAACGGGCGGCGAATCTTACGCCAGCGACCATCAATCCCACGCTGCGCCTCCTCGGGCACCGGAACATGGCTCACCTCGTCATATATCTTGATAATCTGCCCTTCCACTTCCACCGCATACGGAATATACATATCGCCTTCCATCAGCAAGCTGCCGATGGCTTCGGCAATAGAGGTTTTCCCGTTGCCCGGTGCGCCAAAGAGGAAAATAGAACGACCGGAGTTGACCGCCGGGCCGATCTGTTCCAAAATATGCTCGCTGAAAATCAGGTGGGACAAGGCGCGACGCAGATGGCGTTGATGCACCACCACATCCTTCAATCCCTGCACATGGACGGATTCAATGTACTGCTTCAGCGGGATGGGCGCCGCCCCGACATATTGCGTGCGTTCCAGGGCGTCCCGCGCCATCGCCCGCCCCCGCTCCGTCACGATGTACTCATACGTGGACTCGGAAAATCCGCCGCGCCCGGTCGCGCTACGCACCTCGCACAACTTCTCCCGCTTCAAAAACTCCAACACTTCGGCGACGACATTGGGAAAGGGCAGTCCTAACCGATCAGAGAGATCGCGCCCGTTCATGTAACTTTCATAATACAGAGTTTTCAACGCCAGGTCAGAAAGTAACCCCATGTTGAGTCCGGTTTCCTGGATCGAACGCGGCGCCGCCGGCGTAAACGTCCCACTGATAATTCCTTGCCGCTGCTGCGGTTGCTGCTGCTGAGCCATAGTCTCCTCCTCCCGCTATCTTCTGAAAAATAACAACCCCATTATACGTCAGCCTACTTCTTACGACAAGAATTTATAACCTTGCACAAATCAGACGATATGCTATAATCTACGTCAGTTGCGGGTGTAGTTCAGTGGTAGAACGCATGCTTCCCAAGCCTGATGTCTGGGGTTCGAATCCCCACACCCGCTCAAAAGGCCCTTCACCAATGGTGAAGGGCCTTTTCTTTTTCCTCCCACGCTCCTATAATATTAGGACTTACGCCACGATGGTCTTTTTGCAGCATTGAATCCATGAGAATCTATCCGGAAATTCGTTTTGGCCGTAATTTGCGCCTAAAAACACGGTTGAGGGGGGTGTTTTTTCGTGG
>DAOUGD010000028.1:0-15713 GCA_034429475.1 Anaerolineae bacterium | reverse complement strand
ATCTTTCCCCATGTCTCCCCCTCCCCCTTTCACCCCCTCTCCCCCTCTATGTTTTCAGTAATTCGTCTAGCTTGATGCGGTGGAGGTAGCAGATGGCGACGGCGGCGGCGTCGGCAGCGTCGTCAGGGCGGGGGGCGGCGGGTAAGGCGAGCAGCATCCGCACCATCTCTTGAATCTGGTGTTTGTCGGCGCTGCCGTAGCCGGTGACGGCCTGCTTGATCTGCATCGGCGTGTACTCGGCAATGGGCAGGCCGGCGTCCACCAGGGCGAGCAACGCCACGCCGCGCGCGTGCCCTACCGCCATCGCAGTGCGGGCGTTGCGGCTGAAGAACAACTCCTCAACGGCGGCGGCGGCGGGTGTATGCGCCTGGATGATTGCCTGGATACCCGTGTAAATCTGCTGGAGCCGTTGGGGCAGGGGGGTCTGCGCCGGTGTGTTAACGACGCCAATGGCGATCAGGCGCAGGCCCCCACGTTCTTCCTCTACAACGGCATAGCCGGTAATGGCCGTTCCGGGGTCAATCCCCAAAACACGCATCACTAAGCCATAGATTCGGCGAAGGCAGCCACGGCCTCTTCGCTCATTTCCAGGTTGGAGAAGACGCGCTGCACGTCGTCCAGTTCTTCGAGATTGGAGATCAACTTGAGGACCTGGACGGCCGATTTAGGCTCGAGCGCGACTTCGTTCTGGGGGATCATGACCAGTTCGGCGTCGGTCACAGGGATGCCAGCCTCTTTCAGGGCAACGCTGACGGTGTGCAATTCGCCCGGCTCGGTGCGCACTTCGTGCGCGTCTTCCTCGTCGCCTTGTAACACGTCCTCGGCGCCGGCGTTGACGGCGGCCTCAAACAACTTGTCGAAATCTACCGCGCCCGGCACAGAGATGGAGCCTTTGCGATTGAATTGCCAGGCGACTGCGCCGGGGTTTCCCATCGTGCCGCCGCCCCGCGAGATGGCGTGGCGCACCGCTGCCACCGCGCGATTGCGGTTGTCGGTGGTGACGTCAATCAGAATCGCTACACCGTTAGGGCCGTACCCTTCGTAAGTAATTTGTTCGATGACAAGCCCGTCTTTATCGTCGCCGGCGCCGCGCTTAATGGCGCGGTCAATGTTATCCCGGGGCATCCCCATCATCCGGGCCTTATCCAGGATCATGCGTAAACGCACATTAAAGCTAGGATCGGTGCCGCCGCCTTCACGCACGGCAATAACGATTTCCCGCGCAATTTTGGTGAATACGGCGCCCTTCTTAGAATCGTTCGCCTCTTTCTTGCGGCGAATGGTTGACCAGTGACTATGACCAGACATACAGCCTCCTTGAATATAGAAATCAGAAATTAGAAACTAGAAATCAGTTAAAGAGTGGGATTTTTCGTTGCCGCGTATAGCGCGACAACGAAAAATCCTCTCTTAAATCACAGCTTTAGCTGCCTTACAAAACAACGCAAACCGGGCGATATACACACTTATTCGCCCGGCTCTGGGGAGCCTAGAATAGCTCCCACAAGGTCTTTACGACCATGCACAAACTCCGCGCCGCTCATGGGACGCTTACCGGCCATCTGCACCTGTAGCAACACCAACGCGCCCTCGCTGGTGATCACGGCGGGGGTTTTTTGATACAGGAAGACGGTTCCCGGCTTCCCGGCAGGGGTAACGCCATCCAACACCTGCGCCTTAAGCACTTTGAAGCGCGTTCCGTCCCAATCCGTATATGCGCCGGGATTGGGCGCGAAGGCCCGGATGTGGTTGTGCAGCGTCTGCGCCGGCTGCGCCCATTGGATGGCAGCGGCTTCGACGAGCAGGCGATGGGTGATCGTCACGCCGGACTCCGGCTGGGACTGCGGCGTCAAGTCGCCCGCCAGATAGGCAGGCAGCACGTCCAGCAGCAACGCGGCGCCGATCTGCGCCAGCCGCATCTCCAACTCCCCCGCCGACTCTTCCGGCCCGATGGCGACTTCGCGCATCGCCAACACCGGCCCTGTGTCCAGACCGGCATTCATTTTCATGATGGTCACGCCGGTGACGGCATCCCCGGCCAGGACGGCGCCCTGGATCGGCGTCGCGCCGCGCCAACGCGGCAGCAGGGAAGCGTGGACGTTGATCACGCCAAAGGGCGCAATTTCCAGCACGGAGGGCGGCAGGAGTTGGCCGTAGGCAGCCACCACGATCACGTCCGGCGTCCAGGCGCGGATGCGTTCGACAGCCTCCAGGTTCTTCCGCAGCCGTTCCGGCTGGAAGACCGGGATGCCTTCCGCCAGCGCCAGTTCTTTGACGGGCGACATAGCCACCCGCCGCCCGCGACCGGCGCGACTATCCGGCTGCGTCACCACCCCGACGACGGGGTAGGCGGCAGCTAAGCGCTCTAATGTGGGGAGCGCAAACTCTGGCGTTCCCATAAACACGACTCGTGGTTCCATCGGGCTTCATTTTATCATAAGGCAGGTAAGGGGCAAGTGATAGACAGCTAGAACGGGAGTGCTATAATGATGCGTATTCCGTGTTCCGTATTCCGTTTACGCACTACGGAATACGCACTACGTTATGTTTACCCAACCCATTTGATGCACATCTCATTGATCGTTGTTTGCCCGCGAAGGAGTGTATGAAAATTCCTCTCAAGCAATATTGGGATTTGTTGGCGCGTCACATTCGCCCCCAAAAGCTACATTTTGCCATTCTGACCGTGTTGCTGCTGAGCAGTATCGGCTTGCAAGTCTTCAATCCGCAGATCATGCGGCAGTTCATTGACGCGGCGCAGTCCGGCGCGGCGATCAAGACGTTGGCGACGTCGGCGCTGCTGTACATTGGCCTGGCGATCATGCAGCAGCTCATCGCTATCGGCGCGTCGTACTTCGGCGAGAACGTGGCGTGGACGGCGACCAATGCGCTGCGCGGCGAGATGGCGCGGCACTGCATCTACCTGGATATGACGTTCCACAACGATATGTCACCCGGCAAGCTGATCGAGCGGATTGACGGCGACGTGATGGAACTTTCCAACTTCTTCTCGCAGTTGGTCATCAGCGTCATCGGCAACCTGCTGCTGCTGCTCGGCATCCTCTTCGCGCTGTTTATGGAGGACTGGCGGCTGGGCGCGGCGTTCGGCGTCTACGCAGTTTTCGCGCTCTTCGGGCTGAATTCGGTGCGCGGGCTGGCCGTGCCGTTCCAGAAAGCGTTCCGTGAGTCTACGGCGGAATTGTTCGGCTATCTTGAAGAGCGGCTCTCCGGCACGGAGGACATCCGTTCCAGCGGCGCGGTGGATTTTGTGCTGCGCGGGTTGTATCAACTGGCCTACGCCAATCTGGGACATTGGAAGAAGACCTGGCGGATGTACTTCGTGGTGCGCTCGGTGGGCGGCGCGATGTTGTGGGTGGGCAATGGGATGGCGTTGATCGGCAGCTATTTTATGATCAGAGCCGACCTCATCACTATCGGGACAGTCTTCCTGATTATTTACTACGTCAACCTGTTGGGCCGGCCTATCCGCGAGTTAACGCAGCAGGCCGAGAACATCCAGAACATCGCGGCAGCCACGGAGCGGCTGGCGGAACTGCGCGCGATCCCCAGCAAGATCGTGGACGGCCCCGGCGCGGACCTCGGCGGCGGCGCGCTCGCGCTGCACTTTGACGAGGTGTCGTTCGCCTACGCCGAAAGCGAGCCGGTGTTGAAGACGGTGGACTTCCGCCTGGAACCGGGCAAAATCCTGGGGCTGCTGGGGCGCACCGGCAGCGGCAAGACGACGCTCGCGCGGTTGATCTTCCGCCTGTACGACCCGCAGCAGGGCGCGATCCGGCTGGATGGCGTGGACATCCGCGAGCCGCAGCTCAAGGCGCTGCGCCAGCGCGTGGCGATGGTCACGCAGGACGTGCAGCTTTTCCAGGCCACCGTGCGCGACAACCTGACGTTCTTCGACGCGACTATCTCCGACGAGCAAATCCAGGCGGTCATTGCCCAACTGGAACTGGCGGACTGGTACAACAGCCTGCCGGAAGGGTTGGACACGAAGCTGGAGACGGGCGGGCGCGGCCTATCGGCGGGGGAGGCGCAACTGCTGGCGTTCACCCGCGTCTTTCTGCGCGATCCGGGGCTGGTGATTCTGGACGAAGCCTCGTCGCGCCTCGACCCGGCGACGGAGCAGCTCATCGAACGGGCGGTGGAGAAGCTGTTGCAGAACCGCACGGCGATTATCATCGCGCACCGCCTCGGCACGGTGCAGCGCGCCGACGAAGTGATGATCTTGCAGGAAGGCGCCGTCATCGAACACGGCGACCGGGCGCAGTTGGCCGGCGATCCAGGCTCGCGGTTCTACGGGCTGTTGCAGACGGGGTTGGAAGAGGTGTTGGCGTAGGGTGGAAAAAAATCTGGCACAATAGGCCAAGATTTCTTAAGGGAGAGTGCAATCGCATGCCGAAACGAGCAATTACTACGTTAGCTTATATTGGCATTTTCGTGTTAGCAATGGTCGCTGCGTTCTTCTGTGCAAGCGTATTCGATCATGCCTGGAGAGTTCTGGCTGGACCAATATATAAGGTCATATTCCGTCTCCCACGGATCTTTGGTATGATAATACCCACTCTGTACATTTTACTTGCGGCGCTTTCTGCCATAGCGACAGCATTCGTTGTTAGCTACTTCTCACTCAAGTTTTTGCATCGCTACTCGATCGTCGGGCAACACAGCAAAGGAGTGGCGCTCGTTTACGCTCTGCTGTGGCCATTTGTACTCACGTCTTGCGTATGCTCCTTGGGCGTCTATTTCATAGTACCATTTCCATCACCTAATCCTTATCCCGGCGCTGTAGTTGAAACGGCCTGGCATGGGAGTGCTGGAGGTTACATCTCCACCACTTATAAATACACAATCGAACTCCCCCTGGATGAGGTGGAGGAATATTACGTGGCTGAAATGCAGAAATATTGCGTAGAAGGTTGGGGATTTGTTGATTGTAATGACCCTATGCGATGCCGGATAGCCGAATGTGAGATTTCGCGTCCTCTGGTACGATGGGCAAAAGACGCGCAGTCTTTCAAAGTAATTTTGCGCTCTGAGTCTGAGACGAAAACCAATGTGGTATATTTTGAAACGGGATTGGACTTGTGAGATAGCACATTTTACATCCTGGACTTATGCTTCTTGAATAAAGGACTAACCCCATGACCGAAGACAAACCCGACAAACTA
Source organism: Anaerolineae bacterium (assembly GCA_034429475.1). Classification (GTDB taxonomy): domain Bacteria; phylum Chloroflexota; class Anaerolineae; order B4-G1; family SLSP01; genus JAKQHY01. The sequence goes on along the minus strand of DAOUGD010000028.1, from coordinate 10,530 downwards.
GACCAAAAAGTCCCCACCCTGCCCACCTGGCGGGTCATTCTCGATATGATTCGCTACCGCTGGCAGTTGTGGGCGCTGAATCTGACGTTTATGCTCGTGATGACTGCCGCCTGGCAGATTCCGGGCTTCATCATGCGGGAGTTCTTCAATCTGTTGAGCGGCGACGGCGCGGCCGGCTGGAATATCTGGACGCTAATCGCGGCGCTGGTGGCGTGCGAGTTGGCGGGGCTGGGCGGCATTTTCGGCCTCATCAGCACCAACGTGCCGTTCTTCGCCAACACGATGACGCTGCTGCGCAAGAACTTGCTCACCCACATCCTGCGGCGGCCCGGCGCCAGCGCGCTCCCCGACTCCCCCGGCGAGGCCATCAGCCGTTTCCGGGGCGACGTGTTTGAGATTTCGCTGTTTGCTCTGTGGGTCAACGACATCATCGGGATGGTGACTTTTGGCGTCGTTGCCGTCGTCGCCATGGTGATCATCAACCCGACCATCGCCGGGCTGGCGATTGTGCCTTTCATTGTGGTGGGCGTCCTCGCCAACAGCGCCACGGAGCGCATCGAGCGCTACCGCCGCGCCAGCCGCAAGGCGACGGGCATCGTCACCGGCTTCATCGCCGAACTCTTCGGGGCGGTGCAGGCCGTCCAGGTCGCCACGGCGGAAGAGAGCGTGCTGGCGCATTTCGACCAGATCAACGAAGACCGCAAGAAGATGAGCATCAAGGACCGGCTCTTCAACACGATCCTGGGATCGCTGTTCCGCAACGCCGTCAACCTGGGCACGGGCGTCATTCTGATTCTGGCCGGGCAATTTATGCGCGCCGGGACGTTCACGGTGGGCGACTTCTCGCTCTACGTGTTCCTGCTGAGCGGGATCAGCGAGTTGACGACGTTCACCGGCCTGCTCGTGGCGCGCTACCGGCAGATCGGCGTCTCGGTGGAGCGGATGGGCCGCCTGATGGAGGGCGCGCCGCCGGAGGCGCTTACGGCGTTCAGCCCGGTCTATCTCGACGGCAACTTCCCCGACGTGATCTACCCGGAGAAATCGCCGGCGGACACGCTCCATGCGCTGGACGTGCGCGGGCTGACCTATCGCTACCCCGATTCCGAGAACGGAATTGCGGACGTGAATCTGCACCTGGACGCGGGGACGCTGACGGTCGTCACCGGGCGCGTGGGATCGGGCAAGACGACGCTGCTGCGCGTGCTGCTCGGTCTGCTGCCCCAGGACGCGGGCGAAGTCCGCTGGAACGACGCGCCGGTGACAAAGCCGGACGACTGGTTCACGCCGCCGCGCTGCGCGTACACGGCGCAAGTCCCGCGCTTGTTCAGCGACGGGCTGCGCAACAACATCCTGATGGGCTTGAACCGCAACGACGCGGCGGTGATGCAGGCCATCCGCATGGCGGTGATGGAGTACGACCTGGGCGAATTCGAGGAAGGGCTGGATACGAAAGTCGGGCCGAAGGGCGTCAAGCTGTCCGGCGGGCAGATTCAGCGCACGGCGGCGGCGCGGATGTTCGTCCGCGAGCCGGAGCTGCTGGTCTTCGACGACCTCTCCAGCGCGCTGGACGTGGAGACGGAGCGCACGCTGTGGGCGCGCATCTTCGAGCGCGACGACACGGGGACGCTGCCGACGTGCCTGGCCGTCTCACACCGCAAAGTCGCCCTGCGCCGCGCCGACCAGGTCATCGTGATGAAGGATGGGCGCATCGAAGCGCAGGGGAAGCTCGACGCGCTGCTGGAGACGTGCGAGGAGATGCGGCATTTGTGGAGCGGCGATGTAGCGGCGACGCCGGCAAGCTAAAACGTAAAACGTGAAACGTGAAACGTGAAGCCATTACGTTTTACGTTTTACGTTTCATTCCGTTGAGATTATTTTCGAGGAGGTTCAGGTATGTGGATGAAACGTTTGGGCGTCTGGTGCGCCTTGTTGGGGATGGTGTTGCTCATTGCCGGTTGTGAGAAGGTGCTGCCCACGCCGGAGCCGGTCATCATCACCTTTGTCCACCCGCAGGATCGCACCGGGCAGTATCAGACCTGGGCGGAACAGTTTCACGCGCAATATCCGCACATCACGGTGGAACTCGTCCCCACAGAAAATTCCCCGTCCGCACAGGCGAAGGAGAAAGACACCTTCATCACCTCGCAATTTGAGCTGGCGTCGTTGCTCCAACAGGGCGTGGTGATGAATCTGGCCTCATTCATCGAACAGGACGAGAGCATCCGGCTGGATGACTTCTACCCCGGCACGCTGGACGTGTTCGTCAGCGAGGGGAAGCGGTGGGCGCTCCCGTTTGGGGTGGATATGATGATGATGTACTACAACAAAGATCTGTTCGACCAGGCCGGCGCGGATTACCCTCAAATCGGCTGGACGTGGGGCGACTTCCTGGAAAGCGCGCTGGTCGTGACGAACCCACCCAACGGCTACGGCTACGCGGTGCGCCATGACGACGCGTATGCCCTCTATGAGGGGCTTATGCTGATGTACCAACACGGCGGAAAGATTTTCGACAGTATGCAAAATCCCATGCACAGCACCCTGAACGATCCGCTGAACATCGAGGCGATGGAATTCTACGCCAGTCTGATGTACCAGCACGAAGTCGCGCCGACGGCGGCGGAAGCCGAGCAGCAGGGCCAGGCGTACCCCTGGCGCGGCATCTATGAGGGTCGGTTCGGGATGTGGATGGGAATGTACTCGGAGCGCGGCGGGCAGAATTGGCCGCGCCCCTGGCAGATCAACTGGGGCGTCGTTCCCATGCCCCGCGACGAGAATGCGGCGACGCTCGGCACAGTAAGCGGCCTGTTCATCACAGCGCATACCACGCATCCCGATGAATGTTGGTTGTGGATCAAATTCCTCAGCCAGCAGATGTCCGCCGGCCTGGTTCCGGCGCGACAATCGTTAGCAACCTCCACTGCCTACGCCCAACTCGCCGAGGCGGACGTCGTGGAAGCCGCGCAGGCCGCCATGCAAGAAACGATGATGGTCAACCCGGCTCTGGTGGGCTTTGACGAGGCGTTGGGGGCGTTGGGAGAGGCGTTGAAAGCCATCCGCAAGGGAGAAGTCACGCCGCAGGAAGCGCTGGATGCGGCGCAGGAGAAGGGGGGATTTTGAAGACCGGGGATTTCGGGCGGAACCAAGCCGGCAGTTCCAACGGTTGCCGGGCAATCGGGTCAAGTCCGGCGACAAACGCTTCGATGGCGGCGGGGTTGTAGTAAGCGTCGGGGATCATAGTGTTCCTGCCATGCGGACACGCTGTTCCAACGCAGCGACCTTCTTGCGCTGCTCCTCAAGCTCAATTTGCCGGTGAGCGGGAATGGTCAGCGCCGTATAGGCCGCCACCTGACGTTCCAGAATTTCTAGCGTACGTTTCGCCATTTCCAGAGCGGAGTCGTCAGCGCCCAACGCTGGAGAAGGAGACGGGGCCGGTGGGGGTTGGATAGGCGTGGAGTTCCCCACAGATACGGTCACTGTTACCGTGAAGTTGAAAAGGCGACCGGCCTTCAGGCGGGTGAATAACGCGGGGATGGCGTACTCTTGGGTCTCATCCTTGACCAGGGCGCGTCGGGCCTGGTTGATGGCTTTATCTACAATGCCATGTTCAAAGAGAAAGCGATAAAAGTAACGGGTTAACGTGCGCGCATTGGCGAGGCTGATCGTATCCTGCATCGCCACCACCGCCGGGACGCCCACCTGGATCAGCCTGGGGGCCAGGCCGACAAAGGGATTAGCGTCAGCCTCCCGTTTCGCGCTGTCGCAGGCAGCCAGGAAGACCAGGTGCGGGATCTGCCCCACGTCATGCAGCCCTTCAGCCAAACTTTTATCGGAAACGATCTGCGCATTTCCCACCTGATCTTCAAAATATAGCGCGGCCTGCTTGCGGCGACCGCTGTACGCGCCGTGTCCCAGGAAATGCAAGATGTGATAATCGGGAGGATGCGCCAGCAAATCGAACAGGGCGTCCAGGGAGGCCGGTTCATTTTCCAGGCGGCATGATTTCTGAGCGAGGCGGCCCTGCAACGCCGCCGGAAGCGCTGTGCGCCCCGCCAAGAGCGTCAATTCCACCACCGAACCGAGGAAGGGGTCCAGCGCGTCCAGCAGACTGGCGATTCCGTTTTCGACATCCAGGGGAGCCAAAGCATACTCTGCCAGGTTGCGCGGATTGGCGAGGACGGCCAACAGGCGAATGGGTCTGGCGGTCAGCGGCTCCGGATCGGCTTGCCCCAGGCCGAAGTAACGCGAGAAGGGGCGATGGGCAGCAGTCGCCAGCCGGAACGATTTCTGGTTACGCTGATAACGCAACCGTTCCCAACGCAGCGCCTGCAATTCGGCGGCGGCGGCGTCAATCCACAACCGCAGCCGCAGCCGCCCGCCCGTGGTAGTTTCGGCCAGCGTCTCCGCCCTCAAATAGGCTTTCTCCATCTCGCCCGTAAACAATGCCTGAGACAGCGCTTCGCTTTCAGGCTGCTCGTCAAGAGCCAAACCCTGGCGTGTGGACTCATCCAGGCGCAGCTCGCCGGAGAAACTGGAGCCATCGCTGAGTTCGGCTTTGACCGGATAGACGCCATCAGTTTTGCCGAAAATGTGAAGCTCAATATCGGTATAGGTCTCTTCCACAACCGCGCCAACCATTGTTGCCGGCGTCCCGACAGCCGCTCTGCCGTTATTGGCCGGCGCCAGTGCGGCCGCCGCCCTTCTTGCTGTCGCTGCTTTCACGCCCTCTTCCCACTGCTGCAATTCTGTCTCATCCGCCCTCCGTTCTTTCCATTGCTGCAACTCCGCCGTCACTTTCTCTTTCCGGCTGGCGGCATACGCAGGATCACTCCAACCGCGCGCAGCGTGCTCCGCAATTTGTTTGAGTTCCTGCTCACAGGCAGTGATTTTATCCTGGAGGGTGGCAGCCCTGACATCTTTCGTCAGCTCGATGAGGTCAAGGTTTTCCATGTTTTCAGTCAGCACCACCAGGAATAGATAGAGTGCATTTTCACCATTAGCGTTCCAGTCATCCAGCAGCTTCGCAATAGTAAAATTAACCCGCGAAGCGCGATTGGTGGCCTCCGGAACACTATGTCGCCACTGACTCAGCCGAGGATCGGCAAAAATGCCGCGTAATTCTTCGTTGCTATCAAAAGGGCCGTTGTCCATCAAAGTCTGCCGCAGTTTGTTGTGCAAGAGAGAGGGTAATGCCATCATCTGCCTCCTGATTCATCAGCTTTTTTGTAGGATACTCCAACTTGCAGGGTTTTCAAGAGGTCTGGGGATTGCTCAACGGATTTAACGGATTCAACGGATGGACAATTCCGTTTCATCCGTTCAATCCGTTGAGACATTTTGAGGATGAGCTACTCGGACAACAACGGCGCGTCGCTAAAACTTTTGCGGATCACCGCCGCGCCGATGACGCCCGCCGCCAGCAACGCAGCGACGCCCGCGCCGGTGAAGACGGCTTGCAACCCGAGTGTGTCGCCCATCCAGCCCGCCAGCGGCACGGTGAGCAGCGGCGCCAGTCCGCGCGAGGAAGCGTTCATCAGGGATTGCAGCGTGGACGTCCACGCATCGGGGGCGCGCTCGTCTATCAGGCTGACGTTGGCGACAAAGTACAGCGCGAATCCCATGCCCTTGAGCATCGCAAAGCCGAGCAGCAGCCAGGGCGAGCGCGCCAGGGCGTAGCCAAGCAGCGCGGCTCCCACCAGGCCGTAGGCGACCAGGATAGCGCGCGGCTTGCCCAACCGGCGAAAAATCGCGCTGCTGTATTGCATCACCGGCAGCTCGCAGAGCGCGGAAAAGCCAAACAACGCGCCCACCCAGACCTGCCCGCCGCCCAGCGTGTCCATCTGGATGCTGGAAAACGTGCCGTACATGCCCTCGGCGATGCCGATCAGGAAGTAGGCGACCAACAGGGCGATCAGTCCCCGGTCGCGCCAGAGGTGCTGCAAGGGCGGCGCCGCGCGCTGCGTCGCCGTCACAGTAGGGGTTTCCAACAACAGCGTCAACGCCATCACCGGCAGGATAAGCACGACGGCAGTGATGAACATCGCCGGGAAGCCGAGCGCGTCCCACACCGCGCCACCGCCGATGGCGATCAGCGCGAAGCTCAACGATCCCCACAGGCGCAGTTTGCCGTAGTCAATCCGATGGCGCGCCGCCATCCGCGCCACCAGCCCGTCGGCAATCGGCATCAGCGGGCTGAGGAGCACCGCCCGCAGCAGCGCGAGCAGCAGAATCCCCGCAAACGTCCGCACGACGAGGAAGGCCAGCAGCACCACGGCGCTGCTCCCCAACGACAGCAGCAGCACCGGCTTTTGGATGCGGCGGCGATCCGCCAGCATCGAGAAAAACGGGCCGGCGATAATCGTCATCAGCGGGAACGTGACGGAAATCAGCCCAATCTGGAAGCCGGAGAAGCCCAGGCGACTCAAATAGACGTTCAAGAATGGGGCGTAACTGCCGATGACGGCCCACAGGCCGAAGTAGAAGAATGCGCCGGCCCAACGGGGGTTGGCCCACGGGGGACGTTTTTTCGTCACCATAATTTTTCGTACACCTGCAACAATTGCCGCCCCGTCCGTTCCCACGAGAAGTGCCGGGCGGCGTATTCGCGGAGCCGGGCGCCGGTATCGCGGCCCCTGTCGGGATCGCGCAGCAAGGAGGCGAGCGCTTCCGCCAGGGCTTCGGCGTCGCCCAGCGGCGCGGCGAAGACGCCGAGGTCGTCCAGATATTCGCGGCTCACGGGCGAATCATAGGCGACGACCGGCAACGACATCGCCATGTAGTTGAGGATTTTGCCGCTGCCCTCCGTCGCCGAGAGCTTGGGCGCGACGGCGATGTCGCCCAGCGCCAAATGTTGCGGGGCCGTTTCATAGGGGACTTTGCCGGTGAACACCACGTCTTGCGGCGTCAGGCCCAGGGCGGCGGCCTGTTGGCGGTAGTGCCCCACGCCGGGGAAGCCGCCGAGCAGGAACGAGACGGGAACGTCGCGCGCGCGCAGCCACGCAGCGGCCTGGAGCAACTGCGGGATGCCCTGATAATCGGCCAGCAGCCCCAGGTACACCACCACCTGCCGTCCATCAGGGATACCCAACGCCGCGCGCTGCGCCTGTCGGTCTTCGGGCAGCAGGCAGGTGGGGGTGAAATAGTCCAGGTTGACACTATCGGGCAGCGGATAGACGTTCTCCGTCCGTTGAAAGACGCGCTGTAGCAGCTCCGCGCTGTGAATGGTGCTGGTGAGGATGGCGTCGGGCATTTCGACGATGCGCGCTTCCAGCCGCCGCCACCAGTAATGCGCCACGCTGCCCTCCCGGATGAAACCGTGATCGAGCATTTCGCCCGTCAAACTGCCCTGAAAGTCAAAAACCAGCGGGACGCGCAAGAGCGTCGCCAGCACTTTGCCGATCAATGCGCCCTCGTGCAAATGACCGTGGATGAGGTGAGGTCGCCAGCGCAACGCCGTCCACAACGCCTGCCACGAGAGCAGCACATCGAAGGCGATCTTGTGGCGCGAGGAGCCGACTTCGTAGTCGGAGCGCCAGGGCGTGGGGGCGCAGCGCACGATGTCCAGGTCGGGCAGGTCGCGGCCCAGGTAGTAGGTGACGATGCGCACCTGCATCCCCTGCGCCAGCAGCGCGCGCGCCTCCTCCAGGATGCGGATGTGGCAGCCGTAATCCAGGAAGAAGGACGTGGGGGCGATCATTAAGACGCGGCGTGGGGATTGAGTCATAACTCTCCTGAAAAAAGAGGGAGTTTCACGCAAAGGTGCAAAGGCGCAAAGATTTTTTTAATCAGGGCAAATTTTGTAACGAAAACCACACATTTTAATGAAGGAGGTGAAGGTTGATAGTCACTTTCCTTAGCGACTTTGCGCCTTTGCGTGAAATTTTTAGGTTCTTCAGTGGAGTCAGTCATTGTAGTTCCCAAGAATTTTCTCAACGGATTCAACGGATTTAACGGAAGGCCATTCCGTTGAATCCGTTAAATCCGTTGAGTCTTAGAAGAAGGACGTTTGCCCGCTAGAGTTTCTCCCAGCAACAGTTGCATGGTGCGCTGGAAAAGGGTGTCGGTGGGCAGGCTGCCGGGCGTGATGTCCCAGGACCGCGCGCGCGTCTCGGCGAGCCAGTATTCGCGCGCCTGCGCCACATTGGCGAAGGTGGTTTCCAGCGTTTCCGCGTCACCCTCGGCGATGACGCGGCGCAGTTCGGCCAGATGCGATTGGACGGCGTCCAGCCCGCGCAGGGTCGCCTCGCGAGCCAGGAGCGCGGCCATCCGCCGTGAAGCCGCGTCGCCGGCCGCGCCCGCCGTCGCCGTCACGAGCGTATGCCCGGCGGCCTTGCGCGTCTCGGCCCAACCCGGCATGGAGGCGGTTGCCTGGAATAGCGCGGTCGCCACAAGCCCGGGGACGCCGTCGGCCATCGCGCGCGCCGTGTCGTGCTCCACCGGGTCCATCAACAACGGCTCCGCCCCCAGGACGTGCGCCAGGTTGAGCACGGCATTGATCGCACTCCGATGATCCGTCGGACGCGGGGTGATGGCGTAGACGGCGCGGGCGAACAAGTCGGCGCGGGCGGCGTCCGGCCCGGCGAGCGGCTCCCATCCCGTCACCCCCGGCGCGAGGAAGGGGTCGCCGCCGACGAAGTAGTTGCCGCGCGGCAGCAATTCGTCAGCCCAGGCCAGGGCGGGGACTTTGAGCGGCGCGGTGTCGGTCACGACGACGCCCGCATCCGGTTCCAGCAGGCGTCCCAGATCGCTCAACACTTCGCGCAGGGAGGCCAGCGGGACGGCCAGGATGACAAAGCGGGCATTGGTCAGGGCGAGGTCGAGGTTGAACTCCGCGCGATCCAGCGCGCCGAGCTTCTGCGCCTGCCGCGCGACGCCCAGGTCGCGGTCGTGCCCCACAATCTCCAGGTGCGCCGCATCCGCCGACTGGCGCAACGCCAATCCAATGGACGCGCCGATGCAACCGGTTCCAATAATCGTAATGCGTTGACGAGTGGTAGTCATAGGTTATTCCTCAAAGATTAAAGGATGCAGGATGCAAGATGCAAGATGCAAGATACAAGATGCAAGGTGCAAGATACAAGATGCAAGATGCAAGATAAAGGGTTCTCGTTTCTTGTCCCCTGCTTCCTGCTTCCTGCCTCTTGCTTCCTGCTTCCTGCCTCTTGCTTCTTGCTTCCTGCCTCTTGCTTCTTGCTTCCTGCTTCTTGCCTCTTGCCTCATCGCTCGTCCGCCGCCTGCAACGCCGCCAAGTCTGCGTCGTCGCCGGGAGGGGTGTGGTGGCGGCGGATCAGGTCGGCGGTGCAGGGGGAGGCGCCGGATTGCGTCGCCAGGTCTGCGCCCCAAGCGGCGTGCTGTTGGCGGATGACGAAGCCGCGCCGCAGGCCGCGCGGCGATCCGGCTCCCCAGGCGGCGGCGCGGCGCGGTAAGAAATGTTCGCCCAACACCACCCAGACGCGCTCCCAGAGATACGGGGGATGCAGGGTTTTTCCCACATCATGGAGCAGCGCCGCCGCCAGCAGGTCGGGGTCGGTGTGACCCTGCGCTTCCAACGCCTGGCTGAGGGCGATACTGTGTTGCTGCTCCGCCGGCGTCATCGTCTGGAACAGGCGCAACAATGCGGGCGAGAGGCGTTCCGCCGCGTAGCCGGTGTTGACCGGCCGAAATGGGGCGCAAAGCGTCTGGCAGAACTGCTTCACCCGGTAAAGGATGCGCGCCCGGCTTACCAATAGAACAAGGCGTTGACGACGAATTCCTGCATCGGCCCGATGAGCGAACTGATTAAATTAAGCCCCATCTGAGGCAGAACGAACAGGATGACCATCAAGATCATCCCGGCGTAAGGTTCCAGGCTTTCGATAAAGTCGGCAATGGGCGAGGGCGCGATGCCGGCCAGAATCCGCGAGCCATCCAGCGGCGGGAAGGGCAGCAGGTTGAAGGTCGCCAGCCCGATGTTGACCGAGATGGCGGCCAGCAGAATGTTCCACACGCGCGCGTCGCCCCCGGCAGGCAGCCAGCCCTTCAAAATGAGCCGGATCGGGATCGCCAGAATCATGGCCTGGATGATGTTGGACATCGGCCCGGCCAGCGCGCTCAAGGCCATGCCGGTGCGTGGATTGCTCACCCGTCGCATCCCGTAAGGATTCACGCGCGCGGCCTTGCCCCACCCAAACCCCGTCAGCAGGATCATCAGTGTGCCCATCGGGTCGAGGTGCGCGAAGGGGTTCAAGGTCAACCGCCCTTCCATTCTCGGCGTTTCATCTCCCAACAGACTCGCCACCCAACAGTGCGCCCACTCGTGGATGGGGATGCCGAGGAAGATGACCAACACACGGCCCAACACTACGTCTAAGGAAAAACCAGCTAACACGTTATTTCCCTCCCAAAGTCTCAACGGATTAAACGGTATTGTCCCTCATTTTCCTTGATGAGGAAGTGAAATAGTGTGCCATTTGTCGTATCCTTAAGAGCATCACAAATGCTACACAAGGATGCGAAAATGGATTGGAACACGCTCTATTGTCCCAACAAAGA
>DAOUGD010000027.1:0-22638 GCA_034429475.1 Anaerolineae bacterium | reverse complement strand
GACCCATCATTGACGCGCAGGCCAGAAGTCCGCCAGGACTTCCGGCCTGCGCGCGTTTCGCGCATTTACGCAATCTATTGTATAATGCCTTCGTTTCTGAATGATTGACAGGACTGGGGGATTGGGGACTGGTCGCGCCGCGATTCTTACTCCCTACTCCCTACTCCCTAATCCCTATTTTTTGAAGGACTTTATGGCTAAAACCTACGTAGCTCTGGATTTAGAAACCACCGGCCTCGACCCGATGCGCGACGCCATCATCGAAATCGGCGCGCTGCGTTTTGAGGGCGAGCGGCAGGTGGAAAAGTTCTCCACCTTCGTCAATCCGGGGCGCAAAATCCCCCCGTTTGTGACGGAATTGACCGGCATCACGGATCGGGACGTGGAATCCGCGCCCGGCATCCGCCGCATTCTCCCCGACCTGGCATACTTCGTGGGGCGCGATCCGGTGGTGGGCCACAACATCGGTTTTGACCTGTCTTTCTTGCGCCAGCACAACACCCTGCAAGGCCAGTCCTCCATTGACACCTTCGAGCTGGCCGGCATCCTCGTGCCGCACGCCGGGCGGTACAGCCTGGCGAACCTCGTCCGCGAGCTGGCGATTGACTTGCCGGAGCAGACGCACCGCGCCCTGGACGACGCGGTGATGGCGCACGCGCTCTTCATCGCGCTGTTGGAGCGCGCCGCGCAGTTGCCTCAGCAAACCTTGCGTGAGTTGGTGAACCTGGGCGCGCGGATCAACTGGGCACCGGGGCACTTTTTCCGCGACGCGCTGTATCTGCGCGAGCGACAGGGCTTTCGCGGCGGCATCGGCGCGCAGTTGGCCGCCCGGCGCGGCGGCGACGCGGCCGGCCCGCTGTTCGTCGCCGAAGAAGAGGATTTCGAGCCGCTGGAGCCGCGCGAGGAGCCGCTGCCGATTGACGTAGACGCCCTGTCCGCCCTGCTTGACCCGGACGGCCCGTTGGCCGAGGCTTTCCCCGAATACGAAAGTCGCCCGCAGCAATTGGAGATGTTGCAGGCCGTTGCTCACGCCTTCAACGAAGGCGGCCACTTGCTGGTGGAGGCCGGGACGGGAACAGGCAAGTCGCTCGCCTATTTGCTGCCGGCCATCGAGTGGGCAGTGCAGAACGGGCAGCGCGTGGTCGTCTCCACCAACACCATCAACTTGCAGGAACAGTTGGCGAACAAAGACCTGCCGGAATTGCGCAAAGCCCTCTACGAGTTCCGCACGCAAATCCTGAAGGGGCGGTCGCATTACCTGTGCCGCCATCAATTCCAGTCGTTGCGGCGGCGCGGGCCGATGGCGGAGTCGGAAATGACGGTGCTGGCGAAGGTGTTGATCTGGCTGCCCAACACGCTCGATGGCGACGCCGACGGCCTGTTTATGCCCACCACCGAGGAACGCGGCGTGTGGCACACGTTGTCGGCGGCCAACGAGGCGTGCGACCCGGAGCACTGCCGCTTCTACCAGAGCGACGAGTGTTTCTTCTATCGCGCGCGCACCAAAGCCGAGGGCGCGCACATCCTCATCGTCAACCATGCCTTATTGCTGGCCGACGTGGTCACGGAAAACCGCGTGTTGCCGGAGTACGGCCTGCTCATCGTGGACGAGGCGCACCATCTGGAACGCGCCACCACCGACGCGCTGCGTTACACGGTCAGCGGCCCGGCGTTGAATCGCACCCTGGATGAACTGCGGCGCGGGACCGGCGGCTTCCCCGCGTTGTTGGAGGAACTGGCGCGGGTGGCCGAAGGGCTATCCGGTCGGGATCAGGTGAAGTTTGGCGATACGTTGAACCGCCTGGACGATCTGGCCGAGCGCGTGCAGCATCAACTGGACGTGCTGTTCAGCGATTTCGAGATGGTGATGGGCGAGCAGGCCAGCAACAACCCCTACGGGGCGCGGCTGCGCGTGACGCCGTCGGTGCGCACGCGCCCGCAGTGGGACGAACTACGGCGGGCCTGGGCGCAGGTCGCGCCGAATTTTGGGATGCTGGTGGAGTCCCTGGAACAGCTCACGCAGGCGTTTGAGACACTGAATAACAATGGCGCGGAAATCGAGGGGACGCGGGCGCGGCTGCTGGGCGTCTCCCGGCGGCTGGCCGAAGCCAACGGGCAACTGGCGCATTTTGTGGCCGAACCTGCCGGCAATTCCATCTACTGGATGGAGTCGCGCGACCGCTATCCGGCTACGCTCAACGCGGTGCCGCTGCACGTGGGCGCCCTGATCCGCGAACATCTTTTCAACAAGAAGCGCGCAGTCATCTTGACCTCGGCCACACTGCGGGTGGCGGGCAGCTTCGATTATTTGCGCGCGCGCCTGGGGGCGGAGGCAGCGGACGAACTGACCGTTGGCTCGCCGTTTGACTATCATTCGGCGGCATTGCTCTACATCGCCACCGATCTGCCGGAGCCGAAGAATCCGGGTCACCAGCAACTTTTAAATCAGACACTCATCGAGTTATTCCGAGCCACTCAGGGACGCGCGTTGGCGCTCTTCACGGCCTACACGCAACTCAAGGCGACGGCGGAAGGGATCACCGGCACGCTGGCGCGGGAGGGGATCACCGTCTATTCGCAGGGCACCGGCAGTTCGCGCGCGCAGTTGTTGGAAAGTTTCCGCAAGGGCGACCGGGCGGTGCTGCTGGGGACGCGCTCGTTCTGGGAGGGCGTGGACGTGCCGGGCGACGCGCTGTCGTGCGTGGTCATCACCAAGTTGCCCTTCGACGTGCCGGACGAGCCGGTGATCGCGGCGCGCGCCGAGGGTTACGACGACCCCTTCAACGAGTACATGGTGCCGGAGGCGGTGCTGCGCTTCACACAGGGGTTCGGGCGGCTGATTCGCACCGCGTCGGACATGGGGATCGCGGTGGTGCTGGATCAGCGCATCCTCACCAAGCAGTACGGACGCAGCTTCCTGGACTCGCTGCCCGATCCGCAAGTCTATCGCGGCTCGCGCAAGGAGCTGCCGGACATCGCTGCCCGGTGGCTGAGTGGAAAACCGCTGCCCGTCGTCGCTTCCGACTCGGACGGGGGCGATTCGTGGGGACCGCCGCCGCCGGAGGACCCGCCCTGGTTTTGGGGGGCGTGAGACGAGAGGGGGAGAGGGGGAGAGTGGGAGACAAGGAGTGGGGGCGATTTAGCCAGTAGTCCTTATGACTCATTACCCATGACTCATTACCCATTTGCCAATCCCCACTCCCTAATCCCTATTTTTTTGGAGGACTTATGCGGATTGTCGTAGATGCTTTTGGTTCAGATGATTGCCCCGGGCCGGATGTGGCGGGGGCGGTGATGGCGGCCCGCGAGTGGGATGACGAGATCATTCTCGTGGGGCCGGAGGAGCGCGTGCGGGCGGAGCTGGCGAAGCACAACGTGACGGGCCTCAAGGTGCGCGTCGTCCACGCGCCGGACGTGCTGACGATGGCTGATCACTCCGACGCGGTGCGCGACAAGGTGGATTCGTCCATCCGCGTGGGGCTGCGGCTGGTGAAGAACGGCGAGGCCGACGCCTTCGTCTCGGCGGGCAACACCATCGCCTGCCTGTCGGGGGCTATCTTCGAGCTGCGGCGGATTCGCGGAATTCGCCGGCCGGCCCTGTGTACGCTTTACCCGGCGGCGTTTGCGCCGCTGGTGTTCCTCGATATGGGCGCGACGGCGGACCCCAAGCCGGAGTACCTGCTCCAATTCGCCGAGATGGGCGCGCTGTATGCGGAGAAGGTGTTGGGTATTGCGCATCCGCGCGTGGGACTGCTCGCCAACGGCGAAGAGGAAGAGAAGGGGACGATGGTGCTGCGCGACACCTTCAAGGTTTTCCGGGAGAGCACGCTGAACTTCGTCGGCAACATCGAGCCGAAGGACGCGGTTAAAGGGCACACGGACGTGCTGGTGACGGATGGGTTCACCGGCAACATCATGATCAAAACCACCGAAGCAACGGCCTCCTTCGTTGCGCGGTTGTTGAAGAAGCACTTTTGGGCCAATCCCTGGTCTAAATTGGGCCTGTTGTTGATGCTTCCCGGCCTGTTGTTGGCGCTGCCGGGTCTACTCGTCTTGTTCCCGCAATTCAAGAGCGTCGTCAAGCGGCTGGACTATGCCGAATACGGCGGTGGTCTGCTGCTGGGCGTAGACGGCGTGGTGATTGTGGGCCACGGACGTTCTAACGCCAAGGCCATCAAGAACGCCGTGCGCCAGGCGCGCGGGGCCGTCCGGGGCAACGTGATCGGTGCGATTAAAGCGGGGCTGGACGCGAAATCCCACGAGGAGCCTGCATGAACCTGCACCGCAACGGTCGTCCGCGCGTGGTGATCACTGGAATTGGCGCACTGACGCCGCTGGGGCTGACCGCGCGCGAAACGTGGGAGAACCTCCTGGCCGGCAAATCCGGCATCGGGCCGATCACCCGTTTTGACGCTTCGGCCTTGCCCACGCGCATTGCCGGCGAAGTCAAGGGCTTTGACCCTGAAGCGTACTTGCCGCGCAAAGAGGCCCGGCGGATGGCGCGCTGCTCCCAACTGGCGGTCGGGGCGGCGCAGGATGCGCTGAAGGATGCCGGATTGACGATCCCGGTCGCCGAGGGAGAGCGCACCGGCACCGCCGTCGGGGTGGGGATGGGCGGCCTGGACTGGGCCGTTGAAAACTCCCAGAAATTTTGGCGGCAGGGGTTGGCGGGCGCCAGCCCGTTCGCGCTGGTGTCTTCGCTGCCGAACATGCCCTCGTATCACGTCAGTATGCTGGCCGGGGCGATGGGGCCGGTGATCAACCCGGTGGCGGCGTGCGCGACCAGTGTGCAGGCCATCGGCGAGGGGTTGGAGCTGATCCGGCAGGGCCGCGCCGACGTGGTGATCGCGGGCGGCTCGGAGGGGCTGATCATTGACGTGGCGATTGCCGGCTTCATTGCGATGGGGGCGCTCTCCAGCCGCAATGACGAGCCGGAGCGCGCCTCGCGGCCTTTCGACAAGGATCGGGATGGGTTGGTCTTTGCGGAGGGCGCGGGGATCGTGATTCTGGAATCGCTGGTACACGCGCAGGCGCGCGGCGCGCAGATTTACGCGGAGGTGTTGGGGTACGCCACGTCCGCCGACGCCTACCACATCGCGCGGCCTGACCCGGAGGCGCACGGCATCCGGCGGGCTATCCAATGGGCTTTGGCGGATGCGGGCGTCGCGCCGGAGGAAGTGGACTACGTCAACGCGCATGGCACCTCCACGCCCATCAACGATGTCACCGAGACCTACGCGCTCAAGCAGGTCTTTGGCGACCATGCCTATCGGCTGGCAATCAGTTCGACGAAATCGGCGTTAGGGCATACAATGGGGGCGGCCGGCGGGATAGAGACGATTATGACGGCGTTGGCGCTGCAAGCGGGCCTCGTGCCGCCGACCCTCAATCTCGATAACCCCGATCCGGCGTGCGATCTGGATTACGTGCCCTGGACGCCGCGCCAGGCAGACATCCGCGTGGCGCTCAAGAATGCGTTTGGCTTTGGCGGTCAAAACGCCTGTTTACTCTTGCAGCGGTGGAATTAAACCCGCGCGCGAGGGTGTGAAGAACGTTCAACTTTTGACTTTATACTTTTGACTATTTGCGGAGGAGGGGGGATGCGGATTGTCACGAATGAAACTCACATTAACAGCCGCACACGTTGGGGTGAACGGGCGCCTCTGGCCGGATTGCTTTTGTTAGCCGCCGCGACCTTGCTCATTTTCTGGCGTCCAGACTTGATTTGGGCCACGACCGTGGTGGTAACGCTGGGCTTTATCGTCTCACTCATCGGTAGTTATTTAGGAGATCGGTATGTCGGCCCGCTGGCGCATCACAAGAAAGTTCCAGAGGCCTTGAAGGGGCTGGATAATGATTATGCGCTTTTGATGTACAAGACGCCTTTCCCTTTCGTTCTCGTCAGTCCTGGGGGGGTGACGGTCATCACGGTGAAGTCGCAGGGCGGCGAGATTGCCTACGTCAAAGGTCGCTGGAAGCACCGGGAGAAGTTAGGGTGGCTGCGGCGCTTTGCCGGACAAGAGAGCCTGGGCCGCCCGGATCGCCTGGCGCAGGCCGAAGCGGACGATTTCCGCAACTTTTTGGCGAAGCGGCTGCCGGAGGGGGGGGACGTTCCGGTCCGCCCGGCAATTTTGTTCATCAATCCTAATATACAACTAGAGGCGGACGATTCGCCGGTTCCCGCGTTTATCTCCGCGCACTTTAAGCATTGGTTGCGCAAGGAGGGCCGCTTGCCGAAGTTGGGCAGTGAGGCGCAGCAACAATTGGCGGCGGCGCTGAAACTGGAAGAAGCGGTAGCAGACGAATAGACGCTAAACAGCAGTGAATCTACAAAATAACGGCCCGGTCATCAGACCGGGCCGTTTCGATGTGTGGGTTGGGGCTTACTTTGGCGGCAAGGGAGGCGGGACGGAACCAAACAGGCTGGACAGGTCGGCGACGTCTCCCGCTTTGGTCCACGCGGCCATACCGGCTTTCCAGACCAACGTGTCGCGCGTGATCTGGCCGGACTGGACGTACTGCTGGAGCGTTGCCATGTCGTAAGGGCCGGCCTGCTGCCCGCCGATGGCGACGTGGAACGACGCGGCCTGCGGCAGAGGCGGCGGCGCGGCGGGCGCCTGCGCCATTTGCTGTTGTTGCTGCATAGATTGGCCGAGCATCTGCCCGGCGGCGCCGCCCAGCGCGATCCCGGTGGCGAGGTTCATCCCCTGCCCGCCGGCGCCCGGATTCTGCGCGGCGTCGCGGATGGCCTGCGCGCTCTGGTATTGCATGTACGCCTGCATATTGCCGATGGCGCCCATCGCCGCGCGGGCGTCAATGGCCTTGGCGGTCTCTTCGGTGGGCGAGATGGAGTCAATGTACAGCGAATTCAGGGTGACACCACGGGACGCAAATTCTTCGGCGGCCTTGGCGCGCACTCCGGCGCTCAGTTCTTCCACGAAGGCGGCCAGGTCAATGATGGACTTCTTCATTTCCCCGATCAGATCGGTGATCTTGGTCAGGATGATGCTGCGGAAGAACCCTTCAATGTCCCGCGTGCTGTAGAGATTCTGCGTGCCGACGACCTTCGCCACAAACAACTGCGGATCGGTAATCTGGATGGCGTACTTGCCGTAGCCGGTCACTCGCGCCATACCCAGTTCCGGGTCGCGGATGGTGATGGGCTGCGGCGTCCCCCACTTCATGTCCTGCAACTCACGAGTGGTCACGAAGTAAACTTCCGCCGTGAAGGGGCTTTGCCCGGAGAACGCCTTGCCGATCAGGTCCGCCAGGAAGGGGACGTTGGCGGTGGTGATGGTGTGCCGCCCCGGCCCGAAGGCATCCAGCGCCTTCCCATCGCGGAAGAAGATGGCGGTTTGCGATTCCCGCACGATCAACTGGCTGCCGATGCGGAAGTCGCCGGAACCGCGCTCCGGGAAGCGGTGGACGATTTCTTCCTTTTTCTCGTCTACAAACTCTATGATATCAAAAATACGTCGTGACATAATACTTTACCTCCCTTATTAGACTGACGTGGTGCCGCGTAATACTTCCGCGCGTTCATCGAAGGTGGAGTTCGCTTCACGGGCCAGGTCGCGGATGAGTAGAATGGGCGAGCGCGGATCCTCGCCCTCGACGTTCTGTCGGGCGTTGGCGATCGCGTTCTCAATGCGTTCAACGTAGCCGACCAACGCGTTGTCAAATTCGTACACCCGATCCAGGTCGTCTTCTTTGACCTTGACTGCGTCGAACAGGCCGCCGTAGCCGTAGGCCGCGGTGCGCACCCGGTCAATGAAGGTTTGAATCTGGGTGGCGGCGCTGCCGGTCTCATCCAGCAGATCGAATTTGCCGGCTCCGATGAGGTCTTGTTGCAGGCTGTCCAGTTGAGCCTTCACCGTGCGCATCCGGCTGGCGATGGCTTCCCGCAACAGTTTGTCCGCCTCGCGCCGTTCCTCTTTTTCCTTGTAGCCCTTGTATCCTGGAATTTTGGCTAACAGATTTTCAACGCCGCTCATATCACCTTTTACTTGATCTAACAGACTCATGGTGTTCCTCCTGAATGGGTTTCATTGGATAACAACACTTTCATTGTAGCATGAACCATGAAAAGGTACAAACCTTTATCACTACGTGATTTGATAGCGAAAGTTGTATGCTAGGGAGCGCCTCAACTCGCAGGGCGCTCAAATTCCTTCAGCCATGCCAGTGTTTTCTTGGGGAGTCCATCGCGGCTGAGGTCGTTCACTTCCCACAGCGTGACCTGGGCCAGGGTTTTAAACACGTCGGCTTCGGGATGGGACTTGTAGATGATGGTGCCCAGGACGAGGTTTGGTCCTAAGATGGCCCGCATCACCACATCGCGGAAGGGTGAAGAGAGCAGTTCCATTTTGCCGATCTCATCTATCACCACAATTTTCCCGGCTCGCATTGCGCTTTCGATGGCCGCGACGCCCACATCGCGCAGGATAGCAGTGTCCACGCCGTAACGCCCCACACGCGGATAATTCGAGCCGCGTAAGTCTTTGTGGGAAAAAATGACTTTTTTCCCGTCCAGCGTGGTCAGTTCAAAGCCCTTGCGTCCGCCAGGGCCGAAGATTTCCTCGGTGTAGAAACCGCCTGCGCGGTTTCCCAATTGCGCCACGACCTTGCGGATGATGGTGGTCTTGCCGCAGGCCGGATGTCCGGTGAGTAAGAGTGTTTTTCCCATGGCATTTAGTATAGTACGGATTGGTGGGGGCGCAATGGGCTTGATTGTAGCGCGGTTCAATCCTATAATCGGGTCAATTGCTTGGTATAGGGCTTCGCCAGCTTGGACAAGGAGTTTATGTTATGCTCAATAAAACCGATAAGGCCATCCTCCGCGAATTGGCCGCTCAGGTGGCCGAAATTGCCGCGTTGCCGGTTCAAGAAGAAACACGCGCGCTGTGGCGCAAGCTCAACGCTCTCCAATCCACCCGCCCCCTGGTGATGATTGACCAGGTCTGCTGGAATGAGATGACTCTGGGCGACGAGTTGACGCTGCGCTGCGCTGACCCCGAATGTCGCGGCTACGAGGAGTTCCTTCGCCGTATTCTCTACCAGTGGCGACACTTTCCGGTGGATAGGCCGGTGGAGGCTTTCATCCGTGTCCCCAAGGCGATCCACAATACCGGGTTTGGGATCGGCGTCCAGGAGAACACCGTTGCCACCGATCCGCAGAATGATGTCGTCGCGCACCGGTATCTCAACCAGTTCCAGACGATGGACGATTTGGAGAAGGTGCAAATTCCCTGGATCAGCCACGATGCTGCCGAAACAGAGCGCCGCCTGGCGGTAGCCCACGAACTTTTCGACGGCCTGCTCGAAGTTCGGGCGTGGGGCGCGGATCCGTATCTCTCGCTGTGGGATCCGATCAGTACGTGGATGGGGGTCGAGAATGCGCTGTATGCACTGGTGGATCAGCCCGATTTGATGCACGGTCTGGTGGGGCGACTGACCGACGGTTATCTGAGTATGCTGGATCAACTGGAGAGTCAGGGGCTGCTGTGCGGGCAGCAGAGCCTGATCCACTGCACCGGCGCGTACACCGATGAACTGCCCGCGCCCGGTTACGATCCGGCGCGGCCTCGCACGCGCGACCTCTGGATGTTTGGCCTGGCGCAGATGTTTGCGGCGGTGTCGCCGAAGATGTTCAAGGAATACGAGGTGGATTACGCCAGCCGCATCTGCGAGCGATTTGGCCTGGTATACTACGGCTGCTGCGATCCGCTTGATAAGAAAATGGCGCAGGTGCGGCTGATCCCGCACGTCCGCAAGATTTCGATGAGTCCGTGGGTCAACCAGGAGCGCGGCGCGGCGGAAATCGGGCGGGATTACGTATTCTCGCGCAAGCCCAACCCGGCGCTGCTGGCCTGGGACACCTTCGATCCGGAGGCCGTGCGTGCGGACCTGGCGGCGACGCGCCAGGTTTGCGAAAAGTATGGCTGTCCGCTGGAGCTTATCCTCAAGGACATCAGCACCGTGCGTTACCAACCGGAACGCCTCTTCCAATGGGCGACGATTGCTATGGAAGTGGTTGAAGCATAAACTTTAAGAAATATACAAGGAGATAGAACCGATGAATTTACTGCAAGATGTTTCCAAAGGGTGGGGCGCTCTTTTGTGGAAGGACGCTCCTGAACAGTGGGAGGTGCTGCCGGGCGGCGGGTTGCGCGTCTATGCTCCGGCCCGCAGCGACTATTTTCAAAATCCGTCCGGCGACACGCCGCGTGATTTTGGCCCATATCTCTGGCTGCCGGTGGAAGGGGATTTCGTCGCCCAGGCGCACGTCCGCCCGACGTTTGCGGCGACCTACGATTCGGGCGTGTTGATGGTGCGCCACGACGAAAAGCTCTGGGCCAAGCTGTGCTTTGAAGCCACCGATTTCGGCACCCATGCCGCTGTCAGCGTTGTCACTAACGGCGTCTCCGACGATGCCAACGGCGTTGACCTGACGACGCCTGATCTGTGGCTACAAATTGTGCGCGCGGGCGACCTGTTTGCGATGCACTATGCTACCGACGGCATCGGGTGGCGTATGGTGCGTTATTTCCGCCTGCCCGTACCGCCTGGAGTGCAAGTGGGGTTGGTGGCCCAGTCGCCGGTGGGGGAGGGGACAACGGTAGATTTTCTGCGTTTCACTGTGGAGTCGCGCCGCGTCGCCAATATGCGCGCGGGAATTTGACCGGATTGGAGAACAGAATGACGGACAACCTTAATTTTGTGATGCCTTTATGGTCGGACATACCACCTGCGTCCGCGCCGGAGGACGATTTCCGCCCCTGGCTGGAATCCTATCTGCTGCCCACAGAGACGCCGCTCGGCGCGGTGCTGGTATGTCCTGGCGGGGGATACAACCACCGCGCGCCGCACGAGGCAGAGCCGATCGCGCGGCGCTTCAATGCGAGCGGCTACCACGCCTTCGTCGTTCACTATCGCGTCGCGCCGCACCGCCATCCGGCGCCGCTCCTCGACGTGGCGCGAGCTATGCGGCTCATTCGCCAGCACGCCGCCGACTGGCGCGTGGACCCGGCGCACGTTGCGGTGCTGGGCTTCTCGGCGGGCGGACACCTCACGGCAAGCCTGGGGGTGCATTTTGGGATGACCGTACTTCAGCGAGGGGATGCGCTGGATGTGTTCAGCCCACGCCCCGACGCGCTCGTCCTTTGCTACCCGGTGATTTCCGCTGGCCCGCGCGGACACAGCGGCTCGTTCGAGTCGCTCCTCGGCCCGGAGGCGTCGCCGGAATTGCGGCAGTGGATGTCGTTGGAGCATCAGGTGACGGCAGAGACGCCGCCGACCTTCCTCTGGCACACGGCGGACGATGGCGGCGTGCCGGTGGAGAACAGCTTGCTCTTTGCGCAGGCATTGCGCGACCACGGCGTGCCGTTTGAGTTACACGTCTATCCGCACGGCCCACACGGCCTGGGGTTGGCGGAGGAATTTCCGCACATCGCCACATGGACGTCGCTGGTGGCGGAATGGCTGGCAGAATTGGGGTTCGCCCATTCGGGCTAGGGGTGGGTTTGCGCGACTTCAGATTGTCAATTCCCGAAACTGGGACAGCAAGGCGTTGACTTCGTCCGCCGCCGTGGCTTGAAACAGGAATTCAAGCGTAGCTTCGGGCAACTGGATGGACAGCGCCAACAAGTCATCGCCTTTTTCGCGTAGCGATAGCGAGACGATCTTTTTCAACGGAATGTAATCCCAGACGCCGCCATACTTCCCCACGTCACCCTGCTTGACCGCTTCCCGGATCAGGATTAGCTCGTGATCGGTCAGGATGCTCACATGGGTGGGGGAGAGCATCCGGTAGTACGTCTTGCCCAGCAGAGCCACCCACGGCGTGCGGATTTCGGGCTGCAAGATGGCCTGGACGACTCTTTCACCCCGCAGTAAGCTGTGCCGCGCATAGTTCATAAATTTGTAGTTCACCTGCATCCACTGCTCGAATCTCGCCGTTTCCACAGTCTGAGCCGCGTCCGAGGGCGGCGCCAAGGCCATCCGTATCCTTTCCACGATGGGCGTCAACAAGTAATCCGTGATGGAGTTGAATCGGAGGGTGGTGGAATCTGGCGTCCCCGCCAGCGTCGTCCCACTGAGCTTGATGCGGGTCTCCAGCAGGACGACGCTCATTTCGATAGAGTGGATGCCATTCAGGGGATAACCGTGGGCCACGAAGGCGCCGCCGGTGTTTTCCAGGATATGAAGCTCCTGGTCCAAAGCGCAGACGAGTTTTTCCGTGCTCCTGTGGATGAATCCTTCGTAGGAAGGGGTGAGCACCGTGTAGGGAAATTCGCGCCCGGCCGCCTGGAGGGGAGCGAAGAAATCCCGGTAGACCTGGGGAACCGCAGCGTAGGAGTTCACCGGCTTCGCCCAAGACAACCGGGTTTGCTCGGCGGCGCTCAGGGTGGGGTGTTCGGCGGGGAATGAGGTACGGATCCATTTTCTCAATGTGTGGAGGCCGTTTTGCATTCTGGTCAGCATAAATCCTCTCCTATCAAGAAAGCCGTCCTGGGGGGAAACAGAGATGTTGAATGTTGGATATTGTAACCATCATCTACTCGTGAGTACCGCAATGAGTAACAAGGCGAGGAGCAAGTAAATAATGATGGCCCCCACAATATCTAGCAGGCCAGTCTTGTTATATTCCGCCTTTTTCCACCACCATTTGCCCCTTCTCCCTGTCAGTATCAGTTTATTTCGGGCACCCGCCAGTGGCATAAGGATAGCGGAGATCCCATATATCCACCATGAGAGTATGACGTGATTGCGACGCAGTAAAAATGTTACGCATATCACGCCTATTGCATACATAATATATATGATAGGGCGATCATGTACCATCCCTTTTCTTGCCAGAATTTTTGTTATAGCAAAGCCAGGAATAGACCATAAAAGGCCCAGACCTATGGTGGTAAGGATAAATGTTATCGTATACATCTGTTATCCGTACACCATAACGAATCGTTTAATGACTACCCTTCAACTTCCATGACGTTCGGCATAACAGAGGAATCCATCCGCCTGTAGAACCAGATAACGCCACTGCGCGGCGGCAGCGTGAGGGTGAAGCCCCGGTCGCGCAGAACCGCCCCGCCGATTTCCTGCGTCTCGCCGGTTTCCGCGTTCTCGAAGCGGTATGTCGCCTCGGACTGAAGCCCCTGCGGATAGACGGTGAGGGTTTCGTCCGGCGCCTCCGGCAGACGGATCCCCTGAATCAGCCCGCAGCCGGTTTCGGAGCAGTCAAATTGCCAGGCAACCCACGCCTGCGCGCTGCGGTGGAACGGGGTATGCGGGGTGTAGTCGCCGTAGAGGAACAGGTCGGCAGCCCGCCGCCAGATGGCGATCAGCTTCCGGGCCAGAGAGTAGTCGTAATCGTCCCGGCGGATGTCCAGCGACACGAACAGCATAGGTGCCATACCACAGTGATAAGAATAGCTGTCTACACAGGGGTCAAAGCGCGACACCCCCTCGAGGTCCCAGGCGCTGGTAACGTCCTTGAAGTAGGGAATCCATTCGTACAGCGTCCGGTGAAAGGCCAGCTTGACCGGATGGTTCCCATAGCCGTAGTCGCTGTAGTGTAGCGGCACGGAACGGCGCATCGTTTCCAGGTCGTTGCGCCGGCCGCCGCTCGCGCACGAGTCAATCCACAGGCCAGGATTGCGCGCCAGCAGATCGTCCCAGAACTGCAAGTAGCCCTGGACGTGCAGGTTCTCATTCATCCCCTGCCGATCCGGCGCCTCGTCCTTGCGCCAGTATTCCAGCGGCGGGAAGTTGTGATCCTGCCGGTAGATTTTGATGCCGTTCTCCTGGATCAACCGGCACACATGGTCGGTCAGCCATTGGCGACAGTCGGGGCGGCCCAGAGTCAACAGACGGCTGTTTTCATCCGGCAGCGTGACCAGCCATTCGGGGTGATCCCGATCCAGGCTTTGATCGGCAAACACCCGCTCCGGCTCAAACCAGATCAAGAGATCGGCGCCGGACCGAGCGGCGTGATCGGATACCGGCTTGAGTCCATGCGGAAATCTCTTGGGATCCGGCTCCCAGGTGCCGACGAACCACCAACCTCTCCTGCCGTCTGTGTGCTCGCAGGGATACCAACCGGCGTCAATCCACCAGACGTCCAGGTCAATGCCGCGCCGGGCAAACTTATCCATGTACCGGAGTTGGTTTTCCGTGGTAGCGGCGGTAAATTCTTCTCCCTCATCGGTGCCGCACCCGGCCAGGAGCGGCCGCATCGGTTGGCCGTTGGGGCGCGGCAGGATGTGGGCCAGATACCACCGCCGCCACAGGTTTACGGCCCTGGCGCGGTCGCCGGCCCAGGCCATGACGGTCATGCGCGGCGTGCGGATGCTCTCACCGGGCAGCAGTCGCAGGTGCATCTTTTCCTGGCCGACTTGCACCTGGACGCCGTCGGCCAATCCCGTGAAGCTGGCAGCCCACTGTGCCGGCCAGCCAATGGCGAGGGAGAGGCCGCCGTCCGCGACCATGAGGCGGTAGTAAGGGAAGGCCTCATCGCAGGGCCGGCCGCCCACGGGGGCAAAGCTGAGGACGTCGCCCACCCGCAAGGGAGTTTCCTGCGGGGTATAACCTTCCGGGCTGTTGAAGTCGCCGTTGCAGTGCCACAACACGGGCGATGCCCCGCCAAACACGCCATCCAGGGCGCGGATGTCGCGCAGGATGGGTGTGGCCTCCTGGCCGGTGTTGGTAAACCAGGCCACCCACTCGACCACGGGGTAGTCCCGGTATTCCAGGCACTCGACCCGAACGCTCAGGCCCGTGTGAGGGTCTTGACCGGTGAAAACCGTCTCGATGAGGTTAGTGTCAAGCAGACGCCGTTTTACGCCTGGATTCCACTCGGCGGGGATGCTGTGGACGAGTTGATCGTCCAGCACAAAAGAGATGGGTAGATCGACGGCATTGGCAAACCAGCGCCCCACCCATGCGCGACTTTTAGCCATATCTTCGGGTTGGGTAATGGGCATAGCCCAAGGGGTATTCATTGTTTTCCTCCAAGAATAAGTTGGACGTCAAACGTCAAACGTCATTAAGAACAGACATACCCAGTAGCGTTTTTACACTCAAACCTCAACGACGCCCGGCATATCGCGGCTGGCAAGCACATTGATGCCGGTGTCCAGCGCATTTTCCAGGACAACCTGATCCATCCGCACCGGCGCGGCGATTTCAACCCGGCGCAGGGCGTCCAGCAGCTCGAAGATGCGCGGCTTGGGGAAGGGCGCGGCGGTGTGAACCGGCATCAGCGGATGGATGCCGCCCTGCACCTTGACGGTGGTCGCCACCATCCGGCGCGGGTCGGTAAGTTCCGCCTGGACGTACTGCGCCCCGCGCTTGCAGTTATTGCCTTCCACTTTCAACACCGTGCTGCCCTCGTGAGTCGCTTCCAGCGTACATCCCATCGGGCACGTAATACAAATCAGTTTATCTTTTGTGGACATACTATGATTCTCCTTGAGAGTAGGCCGCTAAAGCGGCAGCTAAAGAGGGTGTTTGCGCGGGCGGTATGCCGCCCGCGCAAACACATCTTTACACCCCGGCCTTCAGGCTGTAAATTTCATTCTTTCCGCACGATGCGCACAGCGAGCGTCTTTGCCTGTCGGACGGCGTCGTAGTCCTTCCCTTTGAGCGCGATGCTGACCATCTCGCCAGGGCGGGCGTACCGCTCGGTCTTTCGCGTAATCAGAGTGTCGCCGTCGTAAACTTCGACGCGCACGGCGGCTTCAATCGGCTGCGTGACCCGCATCTGGAGCATGACTTCCTCTGTCGTCAGCGTTTCCGGGTTCACGCGGTGTGGCACGACGTAGCGCACGTTTTCGCCGGCGGCGGTGGGGATAGTGGTCGCCTCCTTCACGCACTCGCACTGCGCGTACTGCGCCGCGCGCCGCCCGGCCACCATCCCCGCCCGCGTGACCCAATCCACCAGATCGTAGACGTGGACGACGTTGCCGGCCGCAAACACGCCCGGCACGCTTGTCTGGAAGCCCTCGTCCACATAAGGGCCGCCGGTGATGGGGTCGAGGGCCACGCCCGCCTTCTGCGACAGCTCGTTTTCGGGGATCAGCCCCACCGAAAGCAGCAGTGTGTCGCAAGGGATGACCTCCTCGCTGCCGGGGATATACTGCCATTTTTCATCCACCGCCGCCGCCTCAACCGCCTCGACGCGATTTCTGCCAATGATGCGTTTAACGGTGTGGCGCAGTTGCAGCGGGATGTCGAAGTCCAGCAGGCATTGGACGTAGTTGCGGCTGAGGCCGGTGAGGTAGGGCATCACCTCCAGCACGCGCTCGACTTTGGCGCCCTCGAAGGTGAGCCGGCGCGCCATAATCATCCCGATGTCGCCCGATCCCAGGATGACGAAATTCTTGCCGGGCATGTACCCCTCCACGTTGACCCACCGCTGCGCCGTCCCCGCCGTATAGACGCCCGCCGGGCGCGGGCCGGGGATGCGGATTTGCGCGCGGGTGCGCTCGCGGCAGCCCATCGCCAGCACGATGGCGGTTCCTTCCACCACCTGGAATCCACCCTTGCTGCCGGTCACGTACACCTGATGGTCAGGCGTCACGTCGAGCACCATCGCGTCCAGCCAATACTCAATGCCCACCGTCAGCGCGTCGTGGATGAAACGCTGCGCGTAACTGGGGCCGGTCAAGTCCTCCTTGAACGTCTCCACGCCGAAGCCGTTGTGGATGCACTGGAGCAAAATACCGCCCAATTCCAGGTCGCGGTCAATCATCAACACGTCCGCCGCGCCTGCCTTCTTCGCCTCAATCGCCGCCGCCAACCCGCCCGGCCCCGCGCCGATCACAATCACGTCGTACTTAGTCTTCAATGGTTTATTCATCGGTTATGCACCCCCGAAATGAAGTCCTGTTTCACGTAAAGGCGCAAAGGCGCGAAGAGATCGAGAAAACTTTGCGTCTTGGCGTCTTTGCGTGAAATTTTCGTTTTGTAGCTCATGATGCCTCCTTCGTGCGGCGGAAGAGGAATTCGGAGCCGCGCCCCTTCTTGCTGATGGTCAACGGGTCCACGCCCAGCTCGCGGGCCAGGATGTCCACGACGCGCGGCATGTCGAAGCCGCCCATGCAGCGGCCTGTCCCCAGCCAGGTGCGGCGCTTGATCGCGTCGTAGGTGGTCGCGGGGATGGGCGCGTGGATTTCGGCGACGATCTCGCCCTCGGTGACGGACTCGCAGCGGCAGATGACGCGCCCGTAACGCGGGTCCTGGGCGACGAGCGCGGCCTGTTCTTCGTGCGTCAGGTGGCGGAACACCGGGCGCGCCGGGCGGATGGGGTTCCACGTTGGCTTTTCCTGCAAGGCCATCCCGGCGCCGGCCAGCAACTCAACCACGCGCAGCGCAATCGCCGGCGCCGCCGAAAGCGCGGGCGACTCCATCCCCCCCAGGTTGACGAAGCCCTGGATGCCTTCCGGGATTTCGATGATGAAGTCCTTCTTGTAGTCCACGCCGGGCGTGAGGCAGGGGGCGTTGCCGGCCGGCCGTAATCCCGCGAAGACGGCGATCACGTCGCGCTGAGTCAGGCCGGGAACCAGCTTCTGCGCGCCGTTCCACACCTCGCGCATCCCTGCTGGCGTCACGTCCACGTCCTCCTTGTCGGCGACCTCCTCCGCATTCGGGCCGACGAGCGCATTGCCGTGCAGCGTCGCGGCGACGACGATGCCCTTGCTGACCTTTGAGGGCACGGGGAAGAGGACGGCGCCGATTTGCACTTTGGCGCGATCCATCACGTAATACTCGCCGCGTCGCGCCGTGATGCTGAATTCCGGGCGCACGCCGGCCTGGTGCATCACGGCGTCGGCGTAGAGGCCGGCGGCGTTGATGACCCATCGTCCATAGAAATCTCCCTGATTCGTGCGGACGCCAACGATACGCCGGGGCGCGTCCGCATCCCACAGGAAGTCCTCAAAACGGGTCGTGAGGCGCAACTCGACGCCGTTCATCACCGCATTCTCGGCGGCGGCGATGGTCACGCCCCAAGGATCGCAGAGGCCGCCGGAAGGGCAGTAGAGCGCGGCGCTGACCGCCGGGTTGATCTGCGGTTCGCGCCGCAGCATCTCCGCGCCGGAGATGATCTCCGTGGGGACGCCGTTGAGGTCGCCGCGCGCCTTGAGGTCTTCCAGCGCGTGCGCCTCGTCCGCGCCGATGGCTGCGACGTAGGTGCCGCTGCGCGCGAAGGCGAAGTGCAGTTCCGCCGCGAGCAGATCCCACAGCGCGTTGCCTCGGACGTTCATCACGGCCTTGAGCGATCCGGGCGGCGCATCGTAACCGCCGTGGACGATGGCCGAGTTGGCCGCCGTCGCGCCGGTGCAGATGTCGGCCTCTTTTTCGATCCACAAAATATCGAGGGCATAGCGAGAAAGGGCGCGGGCCGTCATCGCCCCCACCACGCCTGCCCCAATCAGAATGATGTCATAGGTTTTTTCCATGTAATCCTCCAAAATAACAGGATCAGCAGAATGTGAGGATTTAGGCTGGTAGTAACGGCTTCAGCCGTTTCAGAGACCGCTAAAGCGGTTACTACGAACCCAATCTTTGATCGACTGAGGATCAGAAATCCGTTTCAATCCGTTGAATCCATTGACAGATTTTGTTTTGCTGCGCCGTTATCAACGGGGGTGAGTATAGGCGGGGATGCGGGTTTAGTCAATCGTCACTTGTCAAATGCCCCGATGGTGATAGGCTTTGGACATCATCGAGCGCGCGGCGACGCCGCTTGAAAGCGTGTGAGGATGCGTAATTATCAACATAGCCGCCCGACCATCGGCGTGTTGGCCGGATGGCGGGTCTATACTGGAACCCTCGATACTTTCCTCGGCCCGGTCTATTATGGCGCCCGGACTGCGGCGCGCGTGTTGGGCTGTAACCTCTTGCTCTCCTGTAGCGTGGACCCCGGCATCAGCCAGGGCAACCCGCGCCCGGCATGGCCTCTTCCTATGGCTGACGTTGACTTTATCCCGGTGGGGCACTGGAATGTGGACGGGCTGCTCATCGTGGGGCGGTTCACGGCGGAACCCATGTCGAGCTATCTTCGGCGCCTCGTCGCCGAGCAGTATCCGGTGGTGTTCGTTGGCGCGGGGGAGAAGGGGCCGACGGTGATGGCCGACAACGAGGGCGGCATCCGCCAGGCGGTGACGCACCTGGTGGCGCATGGGCACCGGCGGATCGCCTTCATCGCCGGCTACCAACGAGACGGCGACGGGGACAGCGCGCGCCGGATGAATGCTTATTATGCCACGATGCAGGACTATGGCCTGGAAGTCGATCCCCATTTGATGGCGTATGGGAATCACAGCACCGGCGGCGGGCGGCAAGCGATGGAGCAGATTTTGACCTCCGGCGCGCCCTTCACCGCTCTGGTCGCCAGCAACGACCTTTCCGCGCTCGGCGCGATGCAGGTGCTTCGCCAGGCCGGGAAGCGTATCCCCCAGGACGTCGCCGTGGTCGGCTTCGACGACCGGCTCGAAGCGACCGCGCACGTGCCCCCATTGACCACCATCCGCTATCCGGCATTTGGAGAAGGCTACCAGGGCGTGGAACTGTTGCTCGCGTATATCGAAGGGCGGGCGACGGGCCAGAAGATCGTCCAGATTCCTACCCGGTTGGTCGTCCGCGAGTCGTGCGGCTGCCTGATCGGCGTTCCCATGCAGCGCGCGGCAGAGTCGGAAGTTGTATCTGCTTCCGGCGCGCGCAGCCGCGAGGAGACTATCGCCGCCGTCACGCAAGATTTAACGGACGCTATGGGGATTCACGTGCCGCACCTGGCCCTGGATGAAGTGGAAATCCTGTGCCGGGAATTGGTGGAAGCGTTTGTAACGAGCTTAGCCCAGCACGATGGGATGCCCCTGCACCTGGCCCTGCAGCAAGTCCTGCAACGAATTATGGTCTCCGGCGACGATCTGCACGCCTGGCAGCAAGCGATCTCGCTGCTCAAGAACAACGCCCGGTCGCTGGCGGATACCCTGGCCGATCCGCGCGCGTACTCCTATGTCGGGGATATTTTTGAGCGCGCCAGACTCGTGATCGGGGAAATCACGCACGAGCAGCACACGCGGCATTTGATTCACCAGATTGACAGCGCCGACCAGATGGGGCGCATGACGGCCCGCTTCCTCGCCGCGCAAGACGAAGCCGAGATATGGGCGGTGCTGCCGGATAGCCTGCCCAAGATTGGCATCCAACACGCCGTGGTGGCCTTTTATGAGCCGGAGGACGACGATCCGGCGGCCTGGAGTGTGGTGCAGGCGGCGCCGGCTTGCCGTGAGCGGAGTCGAACGGCGCGGGAGCCGGCGCCCCGGCGCTTCCCCAGCCGGCAATTCCCCCCCGTGGGTTTGTATCCCGACGATCAGCCTTTCAGCCTGGCGCTGCTGCCCCTGCGCGTCCAGGCCGGCGCGTCCGGCTTCGTCGCCTTCGATTCCGGCAACCTGGAACCATGCGCCGACGTAGTGCGCCAGTTGGCGGCGGCGCTGCGGAGCATCAGCCTGTACCGCGAGGCCGTGGAGGCGCGGCGGCTGGCGGAAGAGCGCCGGCAGATGGCCGAGGACGCCAACCGCCTCAAGAGCCGCTTCCTCTCGATGGTCAGCCACGAACTGCGCACGCCCCTGAACCTCATCTCCGGCCTGAGCGACCTGCTGCTGCGCGAAGCCGGTCCCGACGCAGCGTTGAACGGCAGCCGGCACGAAGACCTGGAGCGCATTTACGTCAACGCGCAACACCTGGACGGCCTGATCCGCGACGTGCTGGACCTGACCCGCATCGAGGTGGGACAGCTTCAGTTAAGTTACGAGCCGTTGGACATGGCCGAGGTGCTGGAGCCAGTCACAGTGATCGCCCGCCAACTGGCGCAGGATAAGGGGCTGGGATGGCATGTCGAAATCCCCACGGGCCTGCCCCGTATCTGGGGGGATCGGATGCGGCTGCGGCAGGTGGCGCTGAACCTGCTCAATAACGCCATCAAATTCACCACACAGGGCGCGGTGAACTTGCTTGTGTGCGCGGACGACAACGCGCTGACGGTCACGGTGCGCGACACCGGCCTGGGCATCCTGCCCGAAGAACAGGCGTTGATCTTCGACGAGTTCCGCCAGTCGGAGCGCACGACCGCGCGCGGGTACGGCGGCCTGGGGTTGGGGCTGGCGATCTGCAAGCTGCTGGTGGAGCTGCACCAGGGCGCGATTGCCGTCCGTTCCTCCGGGGAGGAGGGAGGCGGCTCCGAGTTTTCCTTCACACTGCCGCTCCTGGCGCGCGTCTCCCTCACCGACGGCCCCGCCGAAGGTGTGGTGCCATCGCAGCGTGTGCTGCTGTGCGTTCAGGATGTGACCCAGGGACAGCGTCTCCGCGAGCGCCTCGCGCACCAGGAAGTGGAAATTGTGATGCACGTCGTCGCCGGCGACGCGGACTGGCCGAGGCTGTTGTCCGGCGGCCCGCCCGACGTGGTGGTGCTGGATCAGGCCATCACCGCCGCGCACGGCTGGCGCATCCTGAGTATGCTCCGGGAGAATCCCCACACGCGCGACGTGCCGGTGCTGTGCTACACGTTGGGCGAGGAGGGCGACAAGGGCGCGCTACTGCACATTGACTTCCTGATGAAGCCGTTGGGAAAGGCGCAACTGGCCGAGGTTCTGCTCGGTCAGGGGTTGCTGGACGCTCAGCCGAACGCCCCGGAAATCCAGAAAATTCTGATCGTCGAGGACGACGCCGATATTTTAGACGTTCACGCACGCGTGGTGCGGACGCAGTCGCCCCACTGTCAGATACTCAAGGCGACCAATGGGCGGGAAGCCCTGACCCTTATCCGCCAGGAACATCCCGACCTCGTCCTGCTGGACTTGATGATGCCGGAACTGGACGGCTTCGGCGTCCTGGATGCCATGCGCGCTGACCCCGCCACGCAAAATATCCCCGTCGTCATCCTCACCGCGCAGGTTTTGACCGAGGAGGACATGGCGCGGCTCAATCAGGGGACGGTCAGCATCTTGAGCAAGGGACTGTTTAGCACTGAAGAGACCCTGCAGCACATCGAGGCGGTGCTGGCTCGTCGCCGCAAAACCGTGTTGGAAGTCCAGCGGCTGGTCTACAGGGCGATGGCTTACATCCACACCCACTATATGGAGCCGCTCTCGCGCAGCGAGATTGCCGCCCACGTCGGCCTGAGTGAGCGGCACCTGACCCGATGTTTCCAGCAGGAAGTGGGCGTCACGCCGATGACCTACCTCAACCGCTACCGGATCAAGCAGGCGAAGACGCTGTTGGCCGCCGGCGATATGAATGTCACCGAGGTAGCGCTGGCGGTGGGGTTCTCCAGCGGCGGCTACTTCACGCGCGTTTTCCGTGAAGAAATGGGCGTATCGCCGCGCGCCTATCAATGCGGCGACGCCGGAAACGAGGGCTGACTCCACTGAAGAAACTAAACATCTCACGCAAAGGCGCAAAGCCGCCAAGAAAAATGTAAATCAACCTTCCTATTCTTCATTGAAAATCGTGGGTTACGTTATAAGATTTAGAACCTATCCGAAAATTATAGCGGCGTTGTGCCGCTGCGCCGGGTCTTGCGGCTAAAGCCGCTTTCAGGAGGGTATTTTTTCGTGGGCGGGCTACGCCCGC
>DAOUGD010000026.1:0-6909 GCA_034429475.1 Anaerolineae bacterium | reverse complement strand
CTTTGGCGGGCGCAGTCCGCCAACGAAAAAACACCCCCTCAAACCGCGCCTTTAGGCGCAATTCGCAGGGGAAAGCGATTTTCGGACAGATTCTAAATAGTATAATTCTGAGCTGACTGGCTGTGAATACTCCACGTCCAACGGAAGTTTTGAGTTGCTGGACAGTTCAAAAGGGTATGTGAGATGCGTAACAGTATTCAGAAACGATTAACTGGGGCCTTCATTGGCTTGGCTATTGGCCCCTTGCTAATCGTTGGGGTGATCTTAGCCTGGCAAAGTTTCATTAGTCAGGAGCAACAAGCGCTCAACTTGCAGCATGAAGTGGCTCGACGTGTTGCTGCCGAGGTCACTGCCTTCTTTGCGCAACTGGAAGACGAGTTGCGTCTGGTCAGCAAGGCGCAAGCATTGCCAGGGTTGGATCGGAATGAGCAACGCAACCTCTTGACGTTGCTTAAATCTTCCCATGCCTTTGAAGAATTGGTCTTACTCGATAGCCAGGGACAAGAGCAGATTCATGTCTCTCGCCAGGGGCATTTTTCTATCAATGGGAACGATTATGCCGATGTTAACGAATACTTTGTCTCTCGCGCGAGTGATGAAGTTTACTGTAGTCCTGTCCGATTCGATGAAAACAGTGGCGAGCCGTTGATGACCGTCGCCATCCCCCTGCTTAATGTCCGTACCGGTCTCGTGGATGGCGTCCTTACCGCTGTAGTGCGCCTTAAGAAAATTTGGGATTTGATCGCGGATGTACGGGTTAGTCCGGGCCAGAGTGTCTACATTGTAGATGCCCAGGGCAAAGTGGTAGCGCACCGCAACCCTTCGGTGGTGTTACGGGGTATCACCTTTGAAGTACCTGACCGGGTGGGTATCCAACCAGGTCTAACCGGGAAGGATACCGTCTTGGCTGTTGAAACGGTTCGTTTTGGCCAACAAGAGTTTGCTATTGTTGCTGAACAGGCTGTCTCTGAAGCTTTGGCCCTGGCCCGCACTACGGTGCTCATCACTGCAATCCTCATTGTGGTTACGTTGGCAGTATCCGGCGCGCTGGGTTTTCTGGCCGTACGTCAGATCGTTGAGCCTATTCGGACGATGGCTACTACTACGAAAGCCATCAGCGCCGGCGACCTGTCACAGCAGGTGAAAATCACCAGCCGCGACGAGTTGGGCGTTTTGGCCGATGCCTTCAATAGTATGACTGCGCAATTGCGAATTCTCATCAACAATCTGGAGCAGCGGGTCGCTGAGCGCACGGCGCAATTGGAAGCCTCCAACAAAGAACTGGAAGCCTTCTCTTACTCCGTTTCCCACGACCTGCGCGCTCCCCTGCGTCACATCGCCGGTTTTGTTGAACTTTTGCGCCAGCGGGAAGCGGAGCGACTGGATGCCACCTCTTTGCGGTATGTACACAACATTGTCGAGTCGGCCGACCGGATGAGTGGGTTGATTGATGATCTGCTGGCTTTTTCGCGCACCGGGCGCGCAGAGATGCAGGTGCGGACGGTCGAACTTAACGAATTGGTCCAAGAGGTGCAGCAGGAGCTGGCCCCCGACATAAAGGATCGGCACATAACGTGGGAGATTGGTCCGCTGCCACCTGTCCAGGCTGACCCGGCTTTGCTGCGCCAGGTGTGGGTCAACCTGCTCTCCAACGCGGTCAAGTTCACCGCCCCATGCCCCCAGGCTCATATCGAGATTGGAATGGTGCAAGAGGAATCGAGCGAGACAGAGGTGACCTTGTTTGTGCGGGACAACGGTGTCGGCTTTGACCCCCAATACATCCACAAGCTGTTTGGGGTATTTCAACGGCTGCACCAAAAAGAAGAATTCGAAGGCACGGGCATTGGCCTGGCTACGGTGCGCCGCATTGTTGAACGTCATGGCGGGCAGGTGTGGGCCGAGGGTGACCTGGGTCATGGTGCGACCTTTTACTTGACGCTGAAGCGAGCGTAAGGAAGAATGAATGGAAACGAGAGAAATACTGTTGGCAGAAGATGATCCCAAGGACATCGAGTTGACATTGACCGCCCTGAAGCAGCATAACCTGGCAAACAAGGTCGTCTCGGTTCGGGATGGCGCTAAGGCGCTGGACTATTTATACCGGCGGGGTGACTATAGCGACCGGCCAGTGGGTCATCCCTTGGTGGTGTTTCTCGATCTCAAGATGCCCAAGGTGGATGGGTTGGAGGTACTGCGCCAGGTCAAAGCGGATCCGGTGCTCAAAACTATCCCTGTCGTCGTGTTCACCTCTTCCTGTCAAGATCAGGACATTGTTGAAAGCTATCATCTGGGCGTGAACGCCTATGTAGTTAAACCGGTTGCCTTCGACAGGTTTGTTGAGGTAATCAAGCGGCTCAGCCTGTTCTGGGTATTGACCAACGAACCTCCGTCCGGTGCGGTCAACCATCGGTAACGAACTGGAGGAAAAATGATACCAGTGCCACTCCGTGTGCTCATTTTGGAAGATGAGGCTTTTGACGCAGAGCTTGAGATTGCCACATTGGAAGAGGCCGGCTACGTGTGCCAGTGGGAGCGCGTGGAAACCCGTGCCGAGTTTCTGACCCGCCTCGATGCGCCCAATTATGACATTATTTTGGCTGATTATAATCTGCCGGCCTTTGATGGGCTGACCGCCTTGCAGTTGCTCCTTGAACGCGATCTCAATTTGCCTTTTGTCCTCGTCTCTGGCACCCTGGGTGAGGAGACCGCCATCGAAAGCCTCAAGGCCGGGGCCACCGATTATGTCTTGAAAAGCCACCTCACGCGCCTGGGGCCGGTGGTGAAACGCGCGCTGCGCGAATATGAGGAGCGGCGGCAGCGCCAGCAGGCAGAGGAAGAACAGGGGCGGCTCCTGTTACAAGTTCAGGAGCAAGCCCAACGTGTGCGGCAGATTATGGATACGGTGCCTGAAGGCGTGATTTTTCTGGACAACGAAAATCGCGCTGTTCTGGCCAACCCGCTGGGGCAAAGGGATCTGGCTACCCTGGCCGATGCGAAAATGGGAGATACCCTCACTCACATGGGGGATAAAAGGCTGACGGAACTTTTAACCTCCCTCTCGCAAGGTTCGTGGCACGAAATCACCGTAGCGGGCCGAATTTTCCAGATTATAGCCCGTCCCATCGAAGTCGGACCTGCTGATAATGGATGGGTGCTCGTCATCCGTGATATGACGCATCAGCGTGAGACCGAACGGCGCATCCAGCAGCAAGAGCGTTTGGCTGCCGTGGGCCAACTGGCGGCTGGCATCGCCCACGACTTCAATAACATTATGGCTTCCATCGTTCTGTACGCCCAGATGACAGCACGAACAGAGGGGTTGCCTGCCCGCGTTCAAGAACGAATGGAGACGATCAATCGGCAAGCCCAACATGCAACTCGCCTGATCCAGCAGATCCTGGACTTTAGCCGGCAAGCGACGCTGAAGAGGAGATCGCTCGACTTACTCTTGCTCTTGAAAGAGCAAGTCAAGTTGTTGGAACGCACATTGCCGGAGAATATCAAGATCGAGTTGGTTTATGACCGGGATGAGTATATCGTTGACGCCGACCCGACGCGGATGCAGCAGGTGATGATGAACCTGGCGCTCAATGCCCGAGATGCAATGCCGAATGGCGGCCAGTTGCTTTTCAAAGTAAAGCGAATGGCGGTTGGCCCCGGTGAATCGCCGGTCTTGCCGGAGATGGAGGCTGGAACCTGGATACAACTGTCCGTGTCGGACACGGGGACGGGAATTCCGCCGAGCGTGCTGCCGCACATTTTTGATCCATTCTTCACGACCAAAGCACCTGGGGAAGGCAGTGGATTAGGGCTGGCTCAAGTGCACGGTATCGTCGGGCAGCATGGAGGGCGTGTCCACGTAGACACCCAGGTGGACAAGGGAACGACCTTTACCATTTATTTGCCCGCCTTGCTGGCGAACCCAGTCGAGGTGCCCAAGGTGCAATTATTTCCTTCGACCGTTGGGAAAGGGGAACTGGTGCTGGTGGTAGAGGATGAGGCGACTGTACGCAGCGCGTTGGTGGAGAGCCTGAACTTGCTGAAGTACCAAGTGCTGGAAGCCGCGAACGCCAGGGATGCGCTCATGATCTTGGAAGCCCATCATGACGAGATTGCACTGGTACTAAGTGACGTCGTGATGCCAGAGATGGGCGGCATTGCCTTGTTCCACGCGCTGAAGCAGAAAGGCTCGTCCGTGCCAATGGTGTTGCTAACGGGCCATCCGCTGGACAAAACGCTCGATGATCTGTATGCGCAAGGGCTGAGTGCCTGGCTGCCCAAACCTCCCAGCTTTGAACAGTTGGCTCAGGTGGTGGCCAAGGCGTTGTCAAAGAACATCATCCATTAAATTATTCTTTTGGAGGACGTGACTTGAATCGTGTAGAACTTATCGAGACCTGGAAGCAAGAAGAACAGCGCCCTTTTGCCGGTTGGGATTTCTCATACCTGAAAAGGCGGATGATCGAAGAACGTCCGCCGTGGGATTACATGGCTCGCGCCGCCGAGTTGATGCCGCGCGCCGCCTCGGTGCTGGATATGGGCACCGGCGGCGGGGAACGGCTGTTGTCGCTGCGGGAGTACTGGCCGGCCAAAGTCGCCGTCACCGAGGCCTACTCGCCCAACGTCAAACTGGCGCGGGAGCGCCTTGGCCCGTTGGGTGTGCGGGTGGAGGAGGTGGAGTTGTCGCGCACAGCGTTGATGCCCTTTGCCGATGGCGAATTCGACCTGGTGTTGAATCGTCATTCGTCGCTCAACTGCGCGGAGGTGGCGCGGGTGCTGTCGCCGGGCGGCGTGTTCCTGACGCAGCAGGTTCACAGCCTGTGGGCGCAGGACTTGATAGCGGAATTTGGAGCGACGCCGCCGTGGCCAGAGGATACGCCGGATTATTACCTTCCACGGTTGGAAGCCGCCGGATTGCTGATTAAAACCACGGAGGAATGGCAAGGGAAGCTGACTTTTACCGATGTGGGCGCGGTGGTTTTCTACTTGAAGGCCATTCCCTGGCTCGTGCCGGGCTTTTCGGTGGCGACGCATTTGGATAGTTTGCAACGGTTCCAGCAGCGGCTTGAGGCGGGGCAAGCATTGGCCTTTGCGGCGCGGTTGTATTGGATTGAGGCGCGCAAACCTGGAGGAAGTGGGGAATGAGAAATGCGTAATGGGGATTCCATGTTTCAATTCCACGATCCTGGCAAATTGATTGACGATGATCTCGAATTGATTTTGGATGAGAAGGTTCCCGGCGACCCGGCCATTGAGTATGTCCCCACCTACAAATTCAAGATGCGGCAGACGGGACATGAGGAGGAAATGGGGTACATTGACCTGCGCATCGGGAATCCGCACCATCTGGTGATGTATGGCGGACACATCGGCTACCGCGTCCATCCCAAGTATCAGGGGAATCACTACGCGGCGCGCGCCTGTCGTCTGCTGCTGCCCCTTGCCCACAGCCATGGGCTGAAAACTGTATGGATCACGTGCAATCCCGATAACTACGCCTCCCGCCGCACCTGCGAACTGGCGGGCGCGCACTTCGTGGAAATTGTGGACCTGCCCGAAGATAGCGACATGTACCAGGAGGGCGAGCGGCAAAAGTGCCGGTATCGGCTGGAGGTGGGGGATTAGGGATTGGGAAATCGGTGATCGGAAATGGGTAATGGGAAATGAGTAGTGGGTTGATTTGTGGCGGCTGTGGACGGGGGATAATCGGCCAATATATTGAGGCACTGGGGCAGAATTGGCACCCGGAGTGCTTCCGCTGCGCGGGCTGCGGACAGCCGTTGGGCGAGCAGCGCTTCGCCGTTCGGGACGATCGTCCCTACCATCCCGCGTGTTACGAGGAGAAGTTTGGTCTGCGCTGCGCGGCGTGCGGCGGGCTGATTGCGGATCAGTACGTCGAGCAGGAGGGCGCGGCGTATCACCCCGCCTGCCACAAAGCGCGCTTTGGCCTGCGGTGCGCGGCGTGCGACGGCTTCATTGAGGGGCGGTATGTGCAGCACGAGGGCCGTCCCTACCACCCGGATTGCCACAAGCAGCAATTCGGCAAACGCTGCGCCGTCTGCGGGGAATACATTGAAGGCCAGTACATCCAGACGTTTTGGGGCGATGTGTATTGCGCCCGCCACAAGACCGAATACCCGGAATGTTACGTCTGCCAGCGGCCGGTGTGCAAGCGGCTGACGGACGGCGGGAAGCAGTACCAGGATGGGCGCGTCGTCTGTATGCTGTGCCGCAAGCAGGCAGTGGACGACCAGGCGCAGGCGCGGACGATCATGCAGCAGGTCCAGGCGCGGATGGTGTCCTATGGCCTGGACACGCGCCAGGTTCCCATCCCGCTGGCGATGGTGAAGCTGACCCAGCTCACGGCGGAGGGCATGGCCGGCCCGTTGGCC
This sequence comes from Anaerolineae bacterium, assembly GCA_034429475.1. GTDB lineage: Bacteria > Chloroflexota > Anaerolineae > B4-G1 > SLSP01 > JAKQHY01. Next base: position 517 of record DAOUGD010000026.1, on the reverse strand, counting down.
CGCCTGCAAGGTCAGACTCGCAAGCAGGTGCAGACGCTCAACGGGCAGGAAGTAGCCCGCGCCATCGAAGCGGTCTACGTGCTGGGCGGCCTGCCGCCGATCTACCTCGAAAACGTCCTGGCGCATGAGCTGGGCCACGTCTGGCTGTTCATGCAGCACATAGACGACCTGCCGGAAGACCTGGAAGAAGGATTGTGTAATTTGTTTGCCTATTTGTTGCACCAAGAACAGACTTCGCCGGAGGCGCGGCATTGTCTCCAATTGTTGGAAGAAAACCCCGACCCGATTTATGGCGATGGGTTCCGCCGCGCGCGTGCCGTCTATGAAAAGCGCGGCTTGCCCGCCCTTCTGCGCGGCGTCGCGCAACACCGGCGGTGGCCGCGTGAATAGGCGCCAATTCCTGCGAGAACTGCTCGCCCTGGCGGCGGGCGGCCTGCTGGCCGGCTGCGGTGAGTCCGCCTCCTTCGGCGAATCTGCGCCTATGCCCACCCGCGCCGTATCTCCCCTAGATCGGAAG
>DAOUGD010000025.1:0-15178 GCA_034429475.1 Anaerolineae bacterium | reverse complement strand
GTGGACGTGGGGGTTGGGGGTAGGGTTGCCGTCGCCATCGCCGCCTGGTCACGCCATAGCGCCAGACTAACCATAAGGACAAGGAATACCCCTACAGAGAGGAGCATAATAGGCAGGCCGATCCGGCAGCGTTTGGTTTGTTTGGGCATCTTCTCCCCCTTTGCGTGAAACCGGCAGGATGGTTTGATTATAGCATTGTCCGCATTTCGGGAAATGTGAGACTTGTCTCTTGACTTGCCGTGAAAAGAGAAGACAATGAAGATGATCACCACTGTTTGATTTCCGTTGGATTCAATATATTCCATCCGATTTTGTTTTGCGCCTGAGGCGATTGTGATATACAATACGAGAGCGTCGGGTAAGGTTGGAGGTGTGGATGAACGTAATGGTTGAGTTTAACGGCGTCGCCAGGGTTGTGACCGGGGCGCGCCAACTCCCCCTAAATCTCAATGAAGGAACTACGTTTCGTGACCTCGTACGCTTACTCAGCGTCAAGTTCCCCACCCTGATTGGGCAAGTGATTCAGCCGGATGGGGCAACGTTTTACCCTTCCAATCTATTCAATCTCAATGGCAAACGTATGATCCAGGCCGCGCAGATGCATGAATCCCCGCAGGATGGCGACCGGATCATTTTGATGTCGGTGTTGGCCGGGGGGTAAAGAGTTAGGAGTTAGGAGTTAGGAGTTAGGAGTTAGGAGTTAGGAATAAAAAAAGGGCCTCACTCGCAACTCCTCACTCGCAACTCGCCACTCCTCACTCGCCACTCCTCACTCGCAATTCTTAGGAGGTTGTTTATGTACGGTTATAGCGGCAGGATTCTTCATATTGATCTGACCAACCGCAAGAGTTGGACGGAGCGGAAGTCGGAGGAATGGTATAAGCTCTACATCGGCGGGGTTTCGATGGCGGCGCGGCTGTTGTGGGAGAATATCAAGCCGGGCTGCGATCCAATGTCGCCGGATAACCCCATCTGCATCGCCAACGGGCTGTTTGCTGGGACGCCGGTGCCGGTGGGCGGGAAGTATGGGCTGGCGTCGAAGTCGCCGCTGACCGGCTTCATGGGCGACAGTCTCTCCGGGAGTTGGTTCCCCGTCGCGCTCAAGCGCACCGGCTGGGATGGCATCGTCATCCACGGGGCGAGCGCGGAATGGGTCAACGTGTTTATTGATGACGACCGGGTGATGTTCCGCGACGCGCGCAAGCTGTTGGGCAAAGACACCTACGAGACCGAGGAGGCTATCCGCGAGGCGCTGATTGACGATCAGGTGCGCTCCGCCACCATCGGGCCGGCGGGGGAGAAGCTGGTGCGCTTCGCCAACGTCACCAACGACGGACGGCAGGCCGGGCGCACGGGGCACGGCGCGGTGTGGGGATCGAAGAAGCTCAAGGCGCTCTCGGTGCGCGGCACGAAGGGGGTGGTAGTGGCCGACCCGGAGACGCTGATGAAGATGTCCTTCGACATCACGCAGCAGGCGCAAGGGCCGTACACCGTGAAGTATCGGATGCTGGGCACCGCGACCAACGTCCTTAACATGAACAAGATCGGCCTGCTGCCGACGCGCAATTATCAGCAGGGCGTCTTCGAGATGGCCGAGCAGGTCAGCGGCGAGTACCTTGAGGAGCACCACAAGGTCAAGAAAATCGCCTGCGCCCAATGCCCGATTGCCTGCGAGCAGGTCTCATCGGCCAATCAGGGGCTTTACGCCGGGGCGATGACGGGCATCGAGTACGAATGTCTGTACGCCAACGGGCCGAATCTGGGCATCGGCGATATGAACGCCGTGATCAAGCTGATCGAAATCGCTGACAAGGGCGGGATGGACGCGATGAGCAACGGCGTCACGATTTCGTGGGCGATGGAGTCGTTTGAGCGCGGCGTCTTTAAGAAGGAAGACTTCAAGTGCGCCAAATACCCGGACGGCTTCGAGCCGAACTTCGGCAACGGGGAGGCGGCGGTGACGCTGGCCGAGATGATCCGCGACCGAGAAGGCATCGGCGACTTGCTGGCCGAGGGGACGCGCATCGCCAGCCGCCGCACCGACAAGGAGCGCGGCACGGTTTCGTACCAGTGGGCCATGCACATCAAGGGACTGGAGAACCCCGGCTACGACGCGCGCGGCCTCAAGACTTTCTCCGTGGGGCTGGCGGCGGGAACGCGCGGCGGCTGTCACAACCGCTCGGCGGCTTACGACCCGGACATCCAGGGCGAGGTAGACCGCTTCAGCGTGGACGAGACGCGCGGCAAGCTGGCCGCCGACACCGAGGAGTACGCCGCCGTTTACGACACGCTGCCGCTGTGCAAATTCATCCGCCGCTGCTTCACCGGTAAGGCCGACCGGGCGGGCGCGTGGCCGGCGATTGCGGCGCTCATCAACGCCACCACCGGCTGGAATTTCGACTACGACGCCGTGGACCTCATCGGCGTGCGGGCGCACACCATCAAGAAGGCGTTCAACATCCGCGAGGGCTGGACGCGCAGCGACGATCACCTGCCCTACCGCTGGCATCACGACCCGCTGAAAGAGGGTGCCTCCGCCGGGCACGTCGTCACCGAGGAAGAGCTGGAATACCTCAAAGACCTCTACTACGCCGCCAAAGGCTGGACGCCAGAGGGCCTCATCCCCAAAGCGAAGCTGATTGAGTTGGGGATGGAGGATGTGGCGGAAGAGATTGGCGTCTGAAAATTACAAATTACGAATTACGAATTACAGACACGCAGTCTCGTAATTCGTAATTCGTAATTCGCTATTCGCAACTCAAGGAGAATAGTATGGTAACTTCAACATCCAAGTATGCCTATATTGCGTGTGACGCGGAGAAGTGTATCGGCTGCCAGTTGTGCGAGTATATTTGCTCTTACACCAAGACGGGGGAGTACAACACGTACCGCAGCCGCATCCGCACGATTCGCGTGGACGAGATTTTGATCACGGCGGTGGCGTGCCGCACCTGCGAGGACGCGCCGTGCGTCATCGCCTGCACGCGCGACGCGCTGACGCAGGATTCAGAAACGGGCATCATCCACGTAGATGCTGAACGCTGCGACGGCTGCGCGTGGTGCATCGAGGCGTGCGACTTCGGCGCGATCTCCATCAATCCGGCGACGAAGATGGCCGAAATGTGCGATCAGTGCCAGGACAAGGAGGACGGCCCGCAGTGCGTGATCTGGTGTCCGAAGGATGCGCTGGAATTGACAACGGCGGATCAACGGGCGCAGAAGGCGCGGCGGGAGTTGATTCACGAGGAGATTCAGGGGCCGAAGAAATAAAGCGCCCACAGGGTGTCATTATGAGTGTCATTGCACTGATCCAGGCGCTGATCCGCAGTGGGCTTTACTATCTCACCGAACATGCAGATGATCGTGCAACTACGTATGGTTTTGACATCTATGATATCGAGTATGGCCTATTGACCGGCAAAATTAGAAAAACCTGGCCCAAAGAAGAGAAACATGAAATTGTGGGAAAGACCCTGGATGGGCGCGTGATTGGAATCGTGTGCCGTATCACGCAAACTCAAAAAGTTCGTATCATCACCGTATACGAAGATAATCCTACTAACTAAAAGGAGTATGATGGGTTTTTGGGAAGGTGAAACCTGCGAATATTGCGGTGGTTTAATCGTTGAAGCGCGCGTTACTCTACATCGCAAGCGGGGGGAAGGCTATGTTTTAATTGAGAATGTGCCCGCCGGTGTGTGTCAAGAATGTGGAACGCGCTATTATGCTGCCAATGTGCTAAAAACTATCGAAGAAACATTACTGGGACGGCAAAAAGCCATCCGCGAAATTCGCGTGCCAGTTTATGCGCCTTATCCTTTGTAGTCAGATTTAGAGTTGTTATTTGCTGAGCACAGGCGATAGGTTGATAAGGTATGCAGTGATGGGTGAATTATCATGTTTGGGTGCCTTACAAATCATGTTAGTCCGCTGAAACTTGTGAGAATTTGGGGTTCATTAGTGAGGAGAAATCTTTATGGAAAAAATACTCGGTAGTTCACCAAAAGCACGTGAGCATTTTGCTTGCTATCCCAATGAGGCTCAATTTATGAAGTACTTTGGAGATGTGTTTGAAATCACCTCAGCTGATAAATGGAGGACAAACTACAGTGAGTATTCTTATTACTTTCTACGGGCTCACGAGAAACCTGCCCAAAGATATGGCCTAACCAGTGAAATATTAGTACTTTACGCACCATACCCTGAAGTACAGGCTAGATCATTGAATGATATTGCCCAACTCCAGGATAGATACAAGGATAGAGTACATCCTATTTGGAATATATTGATTACAGATGATGCAAACACAGTACAACATATCGATGAACTAGGGTTCGGAAAGGAGTTTGAAGTCTATAGTATTCCTTTCTCACGCCAGGAATTAGAAAACAAGTCTAATGCACAGTTTATTTACACCAGATTGGAACGTTATATACACACGCGGGATTTGTTTGATTTTCAATCTGGTTTGCAAACCGATCGATTTTTCTTCGGTAGACAAAGCCTAATTGATGATATAGTCGGTAAAATAGAAAATGGTCAGAATTTTGGACTGTTTGGTTTACGCAAGATTGGTAAGACATCAGTTCTTTTCGCAGTTGAACGTTATCTAAACCGTCTTGGTAATTACAAAACGATCCATATAGATTGTCAACTTGCCGATTTCTATCTTTTAAGATGGAATTCTTTGATTGGCTGGATTTGTGAACAAATCGCAGGTAGAAAAATGCCGGCTTCTTCTGATTACACCCAACAAGGTAAGTTGTTAAATCAAGTCGTGGAACAAAGCAGTGAGAGGATATTGCTCGTTTTTGATGAAGTAGAGAATATATCTTTCGACATAGCCACGGCGAAGCACTGGTGTGAAGACTTTTTGCACTTTTGGGGCACTGTCAGAGCTGTCCATCAAATGACTGGGGGTAAACTTACATTTGGTGTATCAGGTGTGAATCCCTACATATTTGATGTCCCATTGATCAATAACAGAGATAATCCGATCCTGCTTGGTGGCTCTCCACTCTATCTATGGCCTTTAGAACAAGATGCTGTCAAAGATATGGTCAGAACTATAGGCCGTTATATGGGATTGTCGTTTGAGGAAAATGTATATGAGTGGCTATACAAGCAGTTTGGCGGTCATCCTTATTTGATTCGTAGAGCGAGTAGTTTAGTTTGTCAGAAAACTGACAAATCTAGTGGTGATGTGGTCAAGTTGCAGGAATTCACTTCACGCCAAGACTGGTTAGATAGACAATTAGGGAATGATATTCTTAAAATTTTGGTTGTATTAGTACAATATTATCCTGACGAGTTCGGATATTTGATGGATTTAGCTGAGGGCCAACAAGAGTGGGTGCAATATGTTCATGAAGAGCAACAAGATGCTTTAGAACATTTGTTAGAGTATCGTATAATCCAAGAGGATAATGGAAAGTTCTCATTTGTTATTGAGACGCTAAAAAGGTTTTTGACAACTTATGGTAAATCAATGGTACAAGCAATTCAAGCCCTCGCAGCAAGTAGTATGCCAACTGCTTATGATAAACTACCCGAACCGGAACAATTGAAACTTTGGACGCGTATCTCAATAGCTCGCAACTCTGTTGAACCTAATTTGCGTGTAGTCTTACATCGGGCATTATTATTTCGTTATGGCGAAAGTAAAGCACTTCAGCAAGTATTAACAAAATTCAGTACTGAGAAACAAGCAACTCTTGCGGGGCATAGTTTGGCAAGTATTTTCAATGGAGAAAGTAAAGCTCTTTACCTGAAAGACTTGAAAGAAATAGCAATTCGTGAATGGGATCTGATAAACCATGTCTTTGGAAATGACAGAAAAAAATTTGAGACTCAATTGGATCAATTAAACACAATTGGACGTGCTGATACTCATGCGAATCCTATAAAAGAGCAAGAAGTGTTACAAATTGAGGCGTTGGCACAGGATTTACTTGAAAAAATGTCTCCTTTTATCACATAATATGCACGGTATATCTATATGGGTACCAGAGTCGTATACTGTTGATGGTGCGTACAGAAGAATTCTGATCCGTATTATCAGCAGCCGCAAGGCTACCATCACGGAACGGAAAGCGTATGAAAACTCAGCCGAATGAAATAGAAACAAACATGCTACCGGAATATGACTTCAGTGGCAAAAAAGGGGTACGGGGAAAATATTGCCGCGCCTATCAACAAGGGCACACAGTCAAAATACATCAAGAGGATGGTAGCATCACCACCCAATACTTTACCCTGGAGGAAGGGGCGGTCTTATTAGCCCCCGATGTGCGCGAGTATTTCCCTAACTCCGAAAGTGTCAATCAAGCCTTACGCGGGTTAATCAACTTGATACCGCATAAAGCATAAATTCGGCGGCTCCATCAACCGCCCCCAACCCTTTTCCCTACTTTATAAGGAGGATCCAATGGTTACGTCCAAAGAACATACTGGCAAACTGCTCATCAGCATCACCGATGGCAAAAAACTTGGCGAGATCAAAGGCCTGTATCTTGACCCCGACGCGCGCCAGGTGGTCGGCGTCTTTCTGGGTACAGAAGGCTTGATCAACCGCAAGACGCTGGCGATGGCGCAAAGCGCGGTGCAGCTCTGCGGCATAGATGTGTGGCTCGTAGCCGGCTCCGATACCGTCACGACGCTCGACGCCATCCCCGACTCGGCCACCTTTGTCGCGGTGAGCGACCTGCGCGGACACGAAGTCCATACCGAAGGCGGCACCAAGATCGGTGTCGTGGAAGATGTGCTGCTCGACCCAACGATGCGTGTGTTGGGTTTCACGTTGGGCAAGGTCTTTGTGCAAGGGCCACTGGCCGAAAGGAAGGCGATTGCCCGCGATGCCATCGCCAGCCTCGGAGGCAAAGATAAACCGATGACGGCCACGATGGCGCAGGCCGAATCGCTGACGATCCCACCCGCGTAACCCAACATACGGCCCCGCGTGTTGTGCCGACAATAAAAATTCACCGCAGAGCACGCAGAGGTCGCAGAGTCTTTTGTCTTTCTCTGTGCTCTCTGTGATCTCCGTGGCTATTTCTGAGGAGCTTTTATGACTGATACCAACGACAACAACGAAGAACTGCGCATCGGCGTGTACGTCTGTCACTGTGGATCGAACATCGGCAGTGTGGTGACGGTGCCCGACGTGGTGGAGTATGCGAAAACGCTGCCCAACGTGGTGGTGGCGAAGGAGCACAAATATATGTGCTCCGATCCCGGCCAGAGTATGATCAAGAAGGACATCCACGACTTCCGCCTGAACCGGCTGGTGGTGGGCGCGTGTACGATTTCAATGCACGAACCGACGTTCCGCGCGGTGCTGTCGGACGAGGGCCTCAACCCCTTCTTCTTCGAGATGGCGAACATCCGCGAGCACTCGTCGTGGGTTCACGCCCACGAGAAGCCGGAGGCGACGCTAAAAGCCAAAGAGCTGGTCGCGGCGGCGGTGGCGAAGGTGAGCTTCAGCCAGCCACTGGAGATGTTCGAGGTGCCGGTGACGCGCCGCGCCCTCGTCATCGGCGGCGGCATCGCCGGCATCAGCGCCGCGCTCGATCTGGCCGACATGCACATCCCCACCTATCTGGTAGACAAGTCCTCATCCATCGGCGGGCGGATGGCGCAGCTCGACAAGACCTTCCCCACGATGGACTGCTCCATCTGCATCGAGGCGCCGAAGATGGTGGATGTGGGCAAGAGCAAGCACATCACTTTGATGACGTACTCCGAGGTCAAAGAAGTCGAGGGCTACATCGGCAACTTCAAGGTGAAGGTGGAGCGCAAGCCGCGTTACGTGCTCGAAGACCGCTGCACCGGCTGCGGCCTCTGCGCCGAAGTCTGCCCCATCTCCGTGCCCAACTTCGAGTTTGAGGAGGGGTTGGGGCCGCGCAAGGCCATCTACGTGCCGCTCGTACAGGCGGTCCCGGCGATTTTCACGATTGACATGGACGCCTGCATCGAGTGTTACAAGTGCGTGGAGGCGTGCGGCAGCTTGCAGGCCATTGACTTCGCGCAAAAGCCGGAAATTGTGGAACTGGAAGTGGGCACCATCATTGCGGCGACGGGGCTGGACATGTGGGACCCCACCCCCTTGGAGGAGTACGGCTTTGGCCTCTTCGACAACGTGACGACGATGATGGAGATCGAGCGCCTGCACTGCGCCGGCGGCCCGACGGTGGGCAACTTCATCCGCCCCTCCGACAACAAGCTGCCCAAGACGCTCGGCCTGATCCAGTGCGTCGGCTCGCGGGACAAGCGCTACAATGAATACTGCTCCGGCTTCTGCTGCATGTACACTATCAAGAACGCGATGCTGCTCAAGTGGCTCTACCCGGAAATTGACATCACCATCTTCCGCATTGACATCCGCACGCCAGGCAAGACCTACGAGGAATTCTACGAGCGCGCGCGGCAGGCCGGCATCCATTTCGTCCAGGGCCGCCCCGCCGAAATCCGTGAGGACCCGGTGACGAAAAACCTTACCGTGCTGACGTACAACGCCGCGCTGGACCGCCAAATGGAGTACGAATTCGAGATGGTCGGGCTGGCAACGGCGGCGATCCCGTCCGAGGGCGTCCAAGAGCTGGCGCGCGCGCTCACTGTGCCGCTCGACACGCACGGTTGGTTCCTGGAATCGCACCCCAAGCTCAAGCCGATTGACTCCTCGACCGAGGGCGTCTATCTGGCCGGGTCGGCGCAGGGGCCAAAGGACATCCCGCAGAGCGTGGCGCAGGGCAGCGCCGCCGCCGGGCGCGCCGCGCGCGTGCTCAACGCCGGGAAGTGGCAGATTGACCCTATCGTTGCCTACGTGGACCCGAAGCGGTGCCTCAACGTCAATCCCAAGAGCAAGTGTACGATGTGCGCGCAGGCGTGCCCCTACGGCGCGGTCATCAATCAGCCGGGGACGGGAAATCCGAGCCAGATCATCCCGGCGAAGTGTCATGGCTGCGGGACGTGCGTGGCCGAATGTCCGGCCAACGCCATCACGCAATGGCACTTCACCGATGGGCAAATCCTGGCGCAGATGCACTCACTGCTCGCCGACAAACCGGAGGAGAAGGTGCTCGCTTTCACCTGCCGCTGGTGCAGCGGCCTGGGCGCCGACAACGCCGGCGTGAGCCACTTCCAGTATCCGGCCAACACGCGCAACATCATGGTGATGTGTTCCGGGCGCATTGACCCGGACTTCGTGATGGAAGCGTTCCGGCTCGGCGCGGGCGCAGTGCTGGTGTCGGGCTGCCACACGCAGGATTGCCACTACATCACCGGGCGGCAAAAGGCCGACGCGCGGTTGGAGAAGATCATGACGCAGTTGGAACGCATGGGGATGACGCCGGGTCGTTTCCGCAGCGAAGAAGTCTCCGCCACCGAGGGCGCGAAATGGTCGCGCATCATGACCGAAATGAGCGAAGTGGTCACGGAAATGGGGCCGGAAGGCGTCAAGGCCGAAAACGCGAAGATGCGCCCGCAGCTCGAAAAGCGGCTGGCGCGCGTCCGCGAAGGACTGGACGCCGCGCGCGTGCTGGATATCTTCGAGGCGCGGCTGCAAGGCATCAAGACGGAAGTGCAGCAGGCGTATGAACGGGAGAAGAAAGAATGACCTCTGAAATGCATCCTTTTCTCACTGAAGTCATGAAGTTGCGGGGCGGCAAGGACGTGTTGGAATGTTATCAATGCGGCACTTGCTCCGCTTCGTGCCCGGCGCTGCCGGATATGACCCATGGCCCACGCCGCATTATGTACATGATCCAGAACGGGATGGAGCAGGAAGTGCTGTCCAGCCCGGACATCTGGCGCTGCGTGTCGTGTTATTCCTGCATGAATCGCTGCCCGCGCGGGATTGAGATTACCGTGCTGTTCTCGGAACTGCGCCGTGTCGCTATTCAGAAAGGCTACGTGGATGATAAAGAGGCGGAGTTTGGGCAGGCATTCACGGTGACGCTGGCGCAGCACGGGCGACAATTCGAGCCGGAGTTGCTGGCGCGCTATTACCTGCGCGTGTGGGACGTGCTCAGCCTGCTGGGGATGGTTCCGTTGGGCTTGAAAATGCTGGTGAAGGGCAAACTGCCCTTCGCGCCGGAACACATCCAAGAGCCGCAAGCCCTACAGGAAGCCGGCGTAATTCCACCGGCCAAAGACCTTCCCGGCGGCGGCTGGATCGATCAGGTCATCGCCCTCATGATTACCGTCTTAGGATTTATGGACGCGCTGGTCAAACTGGCATCCGGCAAGAAGGAGGCGCATCATGGCTAAAAAGTACGCTTACTACCCCGGTTGCACCATGAGTTCCACCGCCAAAGAATACGATATGTCCACCCGCGCCGTCTTTGCCCACCTGGGATTGGAGCTTCACGAAATCCAGGATTGGAACTGCTGCGGCGCAACCCACTCAGCCATCTACAAAGAGGACGCGCGCTTCCTGCTCTCGCTGCGCAACCTGGCGCTGGCCGAGGATCAGGGCTTCGACACGATAATTGCGCCGTGCAGCGCGTGTTACAAAAACCTGCGGCGCGCAGCGAAGCTCTCCGAAGCGGATAAATCCATCTGCACACGGGTCAACGAAGAAATGACGGAGCATTATAGCTGCGCCGGCCACGTCACCGTGATGCATCCGCTGTACATGCTCATCCAGGATTTCGGGCTGGACGCGCTGAAGAAACGGGTGGTGCGCCCACTGACCGGCATCAAAATCGCCAGCTACTACGGCTGTATGCTCACCCGCCCGCTGGATGAATTCGACAGCGCGGAACGGCCCACCGGGCTGGATCGGCTGGTCAAGGCGCTGGGCGCGGAACCGGTGGAGTACGACTACAAGGCCAAGTGCTGCGGCGGCGCGCTGGCGCTCTCGCACACCGGCAGCACCGTGCGGATGACGAGCAAAATCCTGGCGTCGGCCAAAGAGCGCGGCGCGGAAGCGATGACGCTGGCTTGCCCGATGTGTCACATGGCATTGGATATGTACCAGGGCAAGGCCGAGCGCAAGGTAGGACAACCGCTCAACTTGCCGGTGCTGTTCTTCACGCAATGGATGGGGCTGGCGTTAGGTATAGAACCGGAACAGTTGGGATTGGCGCGGCATATGGTGCCGACCGCCGGGATGGTGGCGCGGGTGGTTGGATAAGTGAAATACCAAATCGAGTTCGCTGAATCTGTCCGGGAACATTTTAGAAGTCTGACTGCACAGCAGCGAGCAACAGTTCTTGAAGCTATCGAGAGACAGCTAGGAGATGCCCCGCTCGTTGAGACCCGGAACAGAAAACCATTGCGTCCGAATCCACTTGCACCGTGGGAACTCCGAATCAGTGAACTACGAGTCTTTTATGATGTGTTGCCGGGTGAAGTCAATATTGTGCAGATCCTAGCAATTGGCGTTAAGAAACGCAATAGAATATTCATTGCAGGGGAGGAAGTGAGCTTATGAAGACGCTGGCAATAGAGACCGCAACGCAGCCTCTGCTCACCTATATGCAAGGGATGGATGACGAAATGCTCATCCTAACCTCAAACGATGAGCCAACCTATGTCGTTATCGCGATTAAAAATGTTGATAAAGAATCTTTAGCCTTAAGCACAAATCTCGAATTTCGGCAGATCATTGAGAGATCTCGCAAAGAACTGCGACGCGGGCAAAAATTATCGTTGGATGAGATGAAACAAGAAGTTGTCGCTATGGGGAATGTGTAGGCCACAGCATAAGGAGACGACTGTGAAACGTGGAACAACCTTAAAACATCGCACAGAAACCGCGCTCACCTTAGAGCGCAAGATGGTCACGCACCACGATGTGCTGACCTGGGACCTGGAACGCTGCACCGGCTGTCAGCTCGGCCCGAAGGTCTGCCCGAAAGAGGCCATCAGCCACATTGACGGCGTGGTGGAGAACGGGCGCATGGTCACCAAGCTACTGGTGGACGTAGAGCCGGAAAAGTGCGTCTTCTGCGGCATGTGCGTCGAAATGTGCCCGATGAAGGCCATCACGTTGACGCTCAACGACGAGCCATCGAATCCCGCCGTCGAATTCGGCGCCTTCCCCAAGTTGCAGCAATTCACGCGCTTCGACAAAGAAGCGTTCGACTTCAGCCTCAAGGACTTCGTCATCGAAAACTGCTCGGCGGACGTCATCAGCTACGACGCCGAAAATGATACGATGAAGGTAGATCAGTCCCACTGCATCCGCTGCCGCCAGTGCGAAGTCGCCAGCAATGGCGCCTTTGAGGTGATGCAACCCTGGCAGGGCACGGTGCTGCTGCGCCGCGAGCTGTGCGTAGAAGGCTGCTTTGCCTGCGCCGACGTCTGCCCGACGCGCGCGCTGCACATCAACGACGAGGGCGAACTGGTTCACGCGGACTACTTCTGCATCAAGTGCGGCGCGTGTATGCAAATTTGCCCCATCAAAGCCGAGTGGGAAGAATACGAAGTCCACTTCGATTCCCAGGGCATCACCTACACCCGCACCCACAAGCGGCTGACCAACGCCGACGCCCTGCCCGTCCTGGTCGAGCGCTGGCGTGTCCGCCACTCCGACGTCGAAAGCGCGGCGTGGCTGGAAGCCCTGGAAAAGCTCGCCGATGCGAAAGCCACGCAAGTCGAAATTGACCGCAAGCGCGCCCTCAACCGCCGCGATTTGATCGTGGCGCTCAAGGGCGGCAAGACGAAAGCGCACGCCGCCGAAAAGTAACTTTTTCTCCGCAAGAAAAACAACAAGCTCCTCCACGCTGCGGGGGAGCTTGTTGTTTTAAATTCCCTCTGTGTTCTCTGTGACCTCTGTGGTAGGTTAGAAATTCGATGTTGGTTTGCCCCCGCCCACATCGCGGTAGGGCAGGGAATACTCGCGGGTCTCCGGGCCGATGGAGGGCTTTTCGGCGGCCTGGGATTTAAGCAATTTGAGGCGGAAGACTTCCTCGCGTTCGCGCTCTTCCAATGCGCTTTCGATGAAGGCCACCGTTTCTTCATACTGGGGAATGAAAATGTATTGGAGCGCGTTCACCCGCCGCTGCGTCTTCTGCAACTCGCGCGCCAGCCGCCACACGGTCGTCATCGTCTCGGAGAGCGCCGGGATTTCGGCCAGGAGCTGGCGGAATTGCGCCCCGGCCTCATCGAGCGGCACGGACGTGTCGCCCAGGCCATAGGGCATTTGCGGCGGCGCCCCTTTGGCGGCGACGCGGGGAATGACGACGCCCATCACACTGCGCGGCAAAATCTCCACCTCAACGCTGGCGTTGACGGACAGCGCCGCCCATTCCAGCCGCTCCCGGCCCATCGCCAGGCGCGCCATGTCCAGCGACCGATAGGCGTCCCCGAACATCGTCCAGACGCGCTCCTGACGCTGCGCGGCATCGTGCGCCATCCGCACCAACTCAGACGTCAGCACCTCGCGCTTCTTGTCCAGGATTTCGTAACCGGCCTGCGCCAATACTAACGCCTGGCGGATGCGCATCAAATTACTGCGGGTTGGAGCAACACGTAAACGGGCCATAAGAAAGTTGCGAGTTGCGAGTGAGGAGTGAGGAGTTGCGAGTGAGGAGTGAGGAATTGTGAGTGAGGAATTATGCGCCCTTCCTAATCCTTAACTCCTAACTCCTAACTCCTAACCCCTAACTCCTAACTCCTAACTCCTAACCCCTAACTCCTAACTCCTATCTCATAATACTTCTCAATCTCTTCCTCAGAGACGCGGGTGAGTTCCTCGCGCGGCAAACGGGAAAGGATGCGCCAGCCGAGGTTCAACGTAGTTTCGATGGTGCGGTTTTCGTCCAGCCCTTGGTGGAGGAAATTGTGCTCAAAAGCCTGACCGAAAACCAGATAACTGCGATCCACCGGCGTCAATTCCTCCTCCCCGATGACCGACGCCAGCGAGCGCACGTCCTGCACGTGGGCGTAGGCCGCGTAGAGTTGCGCCGCGAGATTGGCGTGGTCAGCGCGGGTGCGCCCTTCGCCGATGCCGTCTTTCATCAGGCGAGAGAGCGACGGCAGGATGGCGATGGGCGGGTAGACGCCCTGCTGGAATAGCTCGCGGCTCAACACCGTTTGCCCCTCGGTGATGTAGCCGGTCAAATCGGGCACGGGATGCGTGATGTCGTCATTCGGCATCGTCAAAATCGGCAGTTGGGTGATGGAGCCGCGGCTGCCCTTGACCCGCCCGGTGCGCTCGTAGAGCGAGGCCAGATCGCTGTACAGGTAGCCGGGATAGCCTTTGCGGCTCGGCACCTCGCCCCGGATATTGGAGATTTGCCGCAGCGCCTCGCAGTAGTTGGTCATGTCGGTCAGAATCACCAGAACGTGCAGGTGCTTCTCGAAAGCGAGAAATTCCGCCAGGGTGAGCGCGGCGCGCGGCGTTACCAAGCGTTCGATGGGCGGATCGTCGGCCAGGTTGAGGAACATCGCCACGCGCGTCAGGGCGCCGCTGGCGATGAACGACTCACGGAAGAATTGCGCCACGTCGTGCTTGATGCCCATCGCCGCAAAGACGATGACGAAGCGCCCGATGTCCACGTCCTTCGCCATGCGCGGCAGGGTCGCCTGGCGCACAATCTGCGCGGCCAACAGGTCGTGCGGCAGGCCGCTGCCCGAAAAGATGGGGAGCTTCTGACCGAGCACCAGCGCGTTCATCCCATCCAGCGCCGAAATGCCAGTCTGAATCGTGTCGCGGGGATAGAGCCGCGCCGTCGGGTTGATGGGCTGCCCGTTGACGTCGGCCCACTTCTCCGGCAGCGGCGCCGGCCCGCCGTCTATCGGCGTCCCCAGGCCGTCGAAGGTGCGCCCCAACATCTCGGAAGACACCGGCAGTTGCAGCGGATGGCCGAGGAAACGCACCTGGGTCGCGTCAATCGAAAGCCCCGTCGTCCCGGCAAACACTTCCACCACCGCCATATCCTCGCCCACTTCGAGCACGCGGCCCCGCCGCACGCGCCCCGCGCCATCCACGATCTCGACCACTTCATCGTAGCCGATGCCGCGCACGCCCTCCACCACGACAATGGGGCCTTCGACGCGCGCGACGCCGATGACTTCCTGTCCGCCATAAGTTGCCACACTCATTGTGAAACCGCCCTTCTGAACTTTTCTAACCCAATGGGTGAAACAAGACGGCGTTGCGCCGGGTTTTGCGGCTAAAGCCGTCTTAAAGTGGGTATTTTTTCGCAGGCGGGCTACGCCCGCCTGCGAA
>DAOUGD010000024.1:0-9092 GCA_034429475.1 Anaerolineae bacterium | reverse complement strand
CGGGCCACCGCCCGTCACCACAAAACCCCTTTAAGAATCACGGCTTTAGCCGTCTTCTGTATCGCGGCGCACCATCCGGCGGGAGAATGATAAGACCCTGGGTTTGACAGTTTTCCAGGTTGGTAGTAAGTTACAGTCATCAAATCAGCGGGGGTAAGAAACGTGGTTATGATAATCGAGGTATTTTCTATGTTGTTGCTGGGGTGGGTCGCGTTCGGGGCGGTCGGACGCTCGATGGAAAGTGGGGAGTGGGAAGGTTTTGTGATGTTTGGGCGGGGTGGGGATAGCTTCAAACCCTGCGGTTCCCGCGAGACGTGGTGGATCAAGGTGAAGGGATTCAGTCGGGCGCTGGATGAGCTGCGGGCGCAGTACAACGAGATTGCCGAACACCCGTATGACCCAGTTTATCTCCGCATCAGCGGCGAGGTCAGCAAGAAGGGACAGTTTGGCCCCTTGGGATCGTATCAGCGCGTGGTCTATGTGGAGGAAGTGTTAGAGGTGCGCACGCGGCAGGATAACGACTGCCGCAAGCGGCGCGTGTAGGCTGGAGGACAATGAAAAAGCCCCGGATTTCCGGGGCTTTTTTAGTCTTTTTCGGCGCGAAGGGGAGCAATGAGGCCAAATTTGATGTCGTCCGGTGGCGTGGCGCGGGTCACGATTTCCGGCCACAGTTCCAGCGGCGGGGTGGCGATCAGGGCGGTGGAGAGGCGGAGGGTGTTCAGGTCGTCGTGCAGGTAGGGGCGCTGCCCGCAGTGGAGGGCGTCGCAGGATTGGCGGAGACCCGGCCCGCATTGCTTCCAGGGGCACAGCCGTCCCAGGTACTCGTGTTGCGGGTCGGCCAGGAACACATCGGCGCTTCGGCTGAAGCTTTGCGCGTGGCCGCGCAGCTTGCGTCCCAATTCGGCCAGATCAGGCAGGCGAACGTTGGCGTCAACCGTCACCAGCAGGTCGGCGTCCTGCGGCTCCGGCTTTTCGGTGATCAGCGAGCCGATCAGGGCGATGCGCGTCACGCCCGGCAGTTTGCGGGCCGCGCGCACGAACCCCAACACTTCGGCAATGAGCCGCGCTCGGATTGTGGAATCGTATCCCGGCGTTCCTTCCGGTTCCCCCCATTCGATCCCCTCGTGGGTCAACCAGGTCTGCACGCGCTGGCGCGCTTGCTCGGCGGAGAAACCCAGCCAATGTTTGCGCAGGGTAGGGTGCTCGGCCATCGCGTCCTTAAATTGCCGGAAAGCGCCCTGCCCGCTGATCGCACGCCAAAGCTTTTGACGAAGGTCTTTGTCTTCGAGGGTGTTGATGAAGGTGTGCATATCGTTGTAGGCGGCGCTGCTGTCGCCTTTGGGGACGTCCAGGTAGCGCGTGAGGTAGCCTTGTTCGATGGCGTGCGCCTGAAGCAGGGCCTGTTGTCGCCATTCCGGTAAATGCCGTTGTTGAAGGATGTTGGGCATGTTGAAGTGTTCCGGGGCGTTGGGGTCATAAAATTCTTCGTAGATGGCTTCCAGTTCCCATTGCACCTCGGTCAATGCCATCAACACATGGCCGGTTTCCATATCCAGATAATAGTTGATAGCGTCGCTGCTGTATTCAAAAGCAGCCAGTAGTGCATCCAAATCCACATAAATTTTGTTCATAGGCTCATTTTACTTCCGATTCCCTTTTCCTACCACCACGTCCTTCTGTCGCTGTTTGCCCCGCAGGTCTTTTTCCACGAACAGGCGCTCGCCGGTGAACGGGTCCATTTCAGTATAGTACATCACGCTGGCATAGGTGGATGGGGTGGGGGTGAAGATTTGCACCTGCTCCGGTTGAAGTTTCAGCTCTCGTGTAGCGAAGTCTCTCAACCGCTCCATATCTTCCAGCGTGCAGCCGGGATGCGCCGCGATGAGGTAATAGGTGAGAAACTGCTTTTGCCCGGCGGTCTCCGTTTCCCGGTAGAATCGGTCGCGGAAAGCGAGCAGCGGCTTGACGCCAGGCTTGCCCATCCGCCGCAAAACGTGATGCACCGTATGCTCCGGCGCGATCTTCATCTGCCCGGACGTGTGTCGGGCGACGATCTGGCGCAGGTAGGCGCGCCCGTGCGCTTTGTCGGCCAGCACCATGTCGTAGCGGATGCCGGAGGCGACGAAGACTTTCTTGACGCCTTCGAGTTGGCCGAGCTTTTGCAATAATGCCATTTGATGTTGGTGGTCAATGGGCAACTGCGGGCACGGCTCCGGGTAGAGGCAACGTTTGTGTTCACAGACGCCGTGCTCTTGTTTTTTGGCGCACTCGAAGCCGTACATGTTCGCCGTCGGGCCGCCCACATCTTGCAGATAGCCCTTGAAATCCGGGCGGCGGGTCAACTGCCGCGCCTCTTTCAAAATCCCCGCCTCGCTGCGCCAGCGCACCGTGCGCCCCTCGTGGACGGCGATGGCGCAGAAGTTGCACTCGCCGTAGCAGCCCCGGTGCGTGGTCAGCGCAAATTGGATGGTGTCCTGCGCCCGCACCGCGCCCTGCTGCGCGTAGAACGGATGCACGTCGCGGGTGAAGGGCAGCGCGTACACCGCGTCCAGTTCCGCCTGGGTCAAATACGGCTGCGGCGGATTCTGCACCAGGTAACGGGTGTCCTGCTGCTGGCATAGCCCTTTGGCCGTGCGCGGATCGGTGTTGCGGTAGAAGGTGTGGAACATCTCAATAAAGGCGTGCTTGTCGGCGACGGCGGCGGCGTAGGCGGGCAGCTCTACATAATCCGCCGGCTTTTCCGCCGCAACGTAACACAGACCGCGCACTTGCTGCGCCCGCGCCAGATCGCCGTCGCGGAGCGCGTCCGCCAGTTCCACGATGGCGCGCTCGGCCATCCCGTAGACCAGATAGTCTGCTTTGGCGTCGAAAAGCAGCGAGCGCCGCACGCTGTCGCTCCAGTAGTCGTAATGGGCGATGCGCCGCAAACTGGCCTCGATCCCGCCGAGGACGATGGGCGCGACGGGCTTGCAGTGCTGTTTGATCAGGTTCGTGTAGACGATGACGGCGCGATCCGGGCGGCGCGTGTTTTGGCCGCCGGGCGTGTAGTCATCCGATTTGCGGCGCTTCTTCGTCGCCGTGTAGTTGGCAACCATCGAGTCAATGCTGCCGCCGGTGACGCCCCAGAACAGGCGCGGCGTCCCCAGGCGCGTGATGTCGTCCGCGCTGTGGATGTCCGGCTGCGCGATCACGCCTACGCGGTAGCCCGCGTCCGCCAGCACCCGTCCCACCACCGCTACGCCGATGAAGGGGCTGTCAATGTAGGCGTCGCTGGTGACGAGGATGACATCCAGCGCATCCCAGCCGAGCGTCGTTAATTCTTGGGGGGTGGTCGGTAGGAACATGACTTCAGTATCGAGACTATGAATGGAACGCAGATTTGCGCAGATGGACGCAGATAAAATTTAAAAAATCCGCGTTCATCCGCGTTTATCCGCGTCCTGATTTTTTAGCGTTGCAGATTGTTAGCCTCTGGTCTATCAAATCGCAGATAGGTCTGCGTGGCGTTGTCCAGATTGGCGTAGACGCCCCGGTATTCCGGCGGGAGTAGCGCGGCGATCTGGTACATCATCTCGTCGGTGATTTGCTGGCGCACGGCGCGGGTCACTTTAACGTTGTTGGTTTCTATTCGGAAAGGCTCGCCCACGGCGATGTGATACTCCGTCCGGCGCAGGCGTTTGATGTTCTCCGCGAACTTTTCCCCTCCGTAGCAGGCGACGGGTACCACCCACGCACTGGTGCGCTGCGCGAGCATCACCACACCGGGCTTCCCGACTTGTAAGTAGCCGTCGTGGCTGCGCGTGCCCTCCGGCGCGATGAAGAGGATGCGGCCTTTTTCCAGGGCTTCGATGCCCCGCCGCAGCGCCGTCAGGTCTACCTCCTCGCGGTTGATGGGGATAACGTCCCACACGCTAAACAGGATGCGATAAAACCAGATTTTCCAGTTTTCTTCTTTGGAAAAACCGATCCCCAGATCGCTGGGCACACGGGGATAGATCATCGGCAGTTCCAGGAAGTTGACGTGGTTGGAGATGACGATGAGCGGCCCGACCAGCGGGACTTTGTTGAGCTGATCCGCGTCCACTTTGCAGATGATGTTGGTGAGAAGTTTGATGATCTGATTAAAAACTACTCGAACCACCTTTTTCCCTGGCGGCAAAAAGCGTTGGGGGTTGACCAGTGTGGCGGCGTTTTCGGTCATGGTATTCTCCAAACTTTTATGATGCGTGAGGTGTGAAACATGAAACGCGAGGTCGGCATACTCAAACTCTCACGTTTCATAAAATAGCTTTTTGTAACACTGTCACCAAGTCGCGCAGCTCCCCACGATAGGTGGGCGTTGGGACGCCGGCTTCTATTTCCGTCGCCGGGCCGGGCACCAGGAATGTGGAACAGCCCAGTTCCGCCGCGACCATATCCATCTCCTCGTCGCCTATGATGAGCGCCTCTTCCGGCGCACAAGCCAGTTCATCCAGAATTTCGGTGAAGTAGCGCAGGTCGGGCTTGGCGAAGTGGCTGTTTTCGTAGTGCGTCACCTTTTGGTAGGGGAAGTTGTCCACGTCCGCCCAGGCCATACGTTGGCGGGTGGCGATCTCCGGGAAGTAGGGGTTGGTGGCGATGACCACGGTGTACCCCAGGTCGAAGGCGGCTTGCACGACGCCGCGCGCTTCCGGCTTGCGGCGCGTGTAGCGGCGCAGTTTGGGGAATTCGTGTTCATAGAAGTGCATAATGGCCGGTTCCAACGTTTCGCGCGGCGTCCCAACGTAGGGATAGAAGACGTCCGCAAAAACCGCTTCATTGGTGCGTTGCCCGTCGTTGCGGCTGACCGCGTCGGATCCGGCCAGGATGCCTTTCACCACCCGCTCTGGCGGCGCCAGGTGCGCCACGCTGGCCGACAACGCGCTGAGGTACGGCGGCAGGAAATCGCGCCGCATATCGTACTCCAGCAGCGTGCCGTCAAGATCGAAGAGAATGGCTTTGAGGGTCATGGTTACCGGCGGTAGCCTTCGGCAACAATTTCATCGGATTTGAACGTAACGGCCTCCAGGCACACCTCTGTGGGCCAGTTGTCGCTCACGATGGTGTCAATTTCCCCTCTGACGAGGAACGCCACCCCAATGCCGTTCACCCGCAACTTTTTCAGCGTGATGACCGGCATACAGCCGGCCGCAGTGACCTCAATGCTGCCATCCACTTTGAGTTCCTGCCCGTCGATGAAAGGCAGCTCCACGCCGGCCTCCACCAGAGTGTCTCCGTCAATTTTCACCTCAAAGCTGAGCAAATCCTCCGCCACGTCCACGGTGACGCTGTCCAGCCCCGGCACCTCGCTGTTGTTCTCGGCGATGAGCGTGTTCAACGTCTCTTCGGTGATCATCAGGCGCACACTTTGCCCAGCTTCCACCTCGGTTTGCAAGTCCGTAGCGTCCGCCACCGTTTCGATGGTGTATTCCGGCAGATCGCGCAGCGGCGCTTCCTCGACGACTTCCGGCTCCGGCTCGACGACGCCCAGCCACACCAGCACCGGCCCGATAAGCGGCCATTCTGGGACTGGCGGCAACAGTTGCGGCTGCGCCACTTCGCGCGCGTAGACGGGCGCAGCGCCGGCCAGCAGCGCCACAAAGACCCATAGATTAAACCATTTTGATAAGTTTTTCATTTTTATTCTCCGTATTCTTTTTTTTCTTCAGCAGATTTAGCTGATTCAGCAGATTAAATCCAAAATCTGCTCAATCTGCTTAATCTGCTGACAAAA
Organism: Anaerolineae bacterium; assembly: GCA_034429475.1. Taxonomy (GTDB): domain Bacteria; phylum Chloroflexota; class Anaerolineae; order B4-G1; family SLSP01; genus JAKQHY01. The sequence goes on along the minus strand of DAOUGD010000024.1, from coordinate 3,340 downwards.
CTCTTAATCTTCCTCAATACCCCACCAGTACATATCCGCCAGTTTCCGATGTTCCTGGTGCAGGCGCACATAGCTCGCGTGGCGGTGATCGTCAATCGCGCCCTCCGCCAGGGCCGCGAGGACGGCGCACCCCGGCTCGACCGTGTGGCTGCAATCGGAGAAGTCGCAGTGGGGGACGTAGGGCGCGATGTCGGGGAAGTAGGCGTCAATCTCCTCCGGGTCCAGGTCGAAGAGGGCGAGCGCGCGGATGCCGGGCGTATCGGCCACCCAGCCGCCGACGGCCAGCGGCGTCATCTCGGCGACGGTGGTGGCGTGGCGTCCCTTGCCGGTGACGCGGCTCACGTTCATCACCCGCTTGCCCAACCCCGGCTCCAGCGCGTTGAGCAGGCTCGTCTTGCCGACGCCTGACGGCCCGATCAACGCCGAGGTCTTGCCGCGCAGCCGCTCGCGCAGCGCATCAATGCCCGACTTCTGAGCGGCGCTGGTGTGAATAACCTCATACCCGATGCGCTCGTAAACGGCGAACATGCGCCGGGCTTCCTCTTCGGTAATCAAATCCATTTTGTTGGCGCAGATCAAACTGGGGATTTCCTGGCGTTCCGCGCCGACCAACAGCCGATCCAGCATCTTCAAATGGGGCGCGGGGTTGGCGCAGGCGACGACAAACACCACCTGATCCGGGTTCGCCATGATGACCTGCTCCCGTTCGCGCAGATAGCCCTGCCGATCCCAGCGCCGCGATCCCCTCCCGGAGGCCAACGGCTTGAGCCGGGTCAACGCGCGCGTGCGCTCTTCTACATCCTCGATCACATTGCTGCCATCGGGAAGGTTTTCCCACTGCACGCGATCCCCGACGGCCACAATGGTGGCTTCCTGGCGTTCCTTCTTCAGCCGCCCGCGCAAATGCGCGACGATGGCTTGACCGTCATCGGTCAGAATCGTGTAAAACCCGCTTTGCGACTTGATCACCAGCCCGGACTGCAAACTTTCCCCCATTCGCCTCCTGCAAAAATAGGGACTGGGGATTGGGGATTGGGTGATGGGGATTCTCCCCCAATCCCTAATCCCTAATCCCTTCTTGCTCGTATTTTACCGGGTGAACCCACCCTGTCAATGCCTTTTATGTTCGGCGTAATAGGTGTAATCGCCCAAATATTCTGTCAGCGCGCCGTCTTCCAGTTCTACCACGCGCTCTACCACGCGGTTCAGGAAGTAGCGGTCGTGCGAGATGACCAGCACCGTCCCCTGGAAGTCGTCTATCGCCTGTTCCAGCACTTCGCAGGACGGCAGGTCGAGATTGTTCGTCGGCTCGTCCAGCAGCAGGAAGTTGGCGTCGGAGAGCATCAGCTTGGCGAGTTGCAAGCGGCTGCGCTCCCCGCCAGACAGCGTGGAGACGGTATCCCGTGCGCGCTCGTAGGGGAAGAGGAAGCGCCGCAGGAAGTTCACTGCTGCGTGTTCCGACATGGATTTGGCGTCCCAAATGCTTTCGATCAGCGTGCGATTTGGGTCCAACGTCTGATGCTGCTGCGCGTAATATCCGATCCGCACGCTCGGCCCGACCTTGATGACGCCGTCCGTCGGCTCCTCCTGCCCCAGGATGCAGCGAAACAACACACTCTTGCCGCTGCCATTCGCGCCAATCAGCCCCACGCGCTCCCCATGCCACAACAGCAACTCCAACCCCATCAACACAATCTTCTCCCCTTCTCCCTCTCTCCCTCTCTCCCCCTCGCCTTGTCTCCCCCTCTCCCCCTCGCCCGGAAACACCTTATCCAAGTCCACAATCTCCAACACCTTGTTCGACCCCCGCCAGCCGTTCAACTCCAACCCCATCTTCTCGCGCTCGAAAATCGGCTTCTCGATGATCTCGCCATTCTTCTCCATCCGCTCCAGCATCTTTTGGCGGGAGCGCGCCTGGCGGATGTGGCGCTCGTCAATGACGATGCTGGCCCAATACTCGAAGCGCGCAATCGCGGCCTCGATGCGGGCGATTTCCTTCTGCTGCGCGGCATACATCTGCTGTTGGCGCAGCAGGCGCAGTTGCTTGGTCGTGGAGTAAGCCGAATAATTTCCCTGGTAGACCGTGAGGTGGTGGTCTTCCAGTTCGGCGATTCCCTCCGCGACTTCGTCCAGCAGATAGCGGTCGTGCGAGACGATGATGACGGCGCCGGGGTAGGTGCGGATGAACGTTTCCAGCCGCGTCTTGCCCGCCAGATCGAGGTGGTTGTCCGGCTCGTCGAGCAGCAGCAGATCGCACTGCATCGCCAACAGCTTCGCCAGCCCCAGCATCTTCTGCTGGCCGCCGGAAAGCACGCCGACCGACAGCTCGAAATCGCTTTCGGCGAAGCCGACGTTTTGGAGCGCCTGCTTGACGCGGCTCTCGTAGCGATAGCCGTCGCGCTGCTCAAACTCTTCCTGCGCGCGGGTGAGGGCGGCCATAGCGCGCGCGAGCTGCCGCTCGTCGTTGTAGACGGCGGGATCGCCCAGGCGCGCTTCCAGGCGGCGCATCTCGGCCTCCAGCCGATGCAACTCGGCGTTGGCCGACAGCGCCTCCTCCCAGACCGTGCGGGCCGCGTCCAGGCAGGGTGTCTGAGCTAGGTAGCCGACTTGGGCGACGCGCCGCACAATGAAGCCTTCATCGGCCTGCAATTCTCCGACGATGAGGCGCAGCAGCGTGGACTTCCCCGCGCCGTTCGGCCCCACCAGCCCGATCTTCTGCCCGGCCTGAATCTCCCACGCGAGCTTGTCCAACACCCGTTGCGCGCCGTGGTAGAAGCTGACTTTATCCACATTGACAATCACAGTACCCATATCTTCCTCCCTATAGATTATACCAAGCGTGTACCACTCCTTTTTTTCCGTCAGCAGATTAAGCAGATTAAGCAGATTTCAGATTTAATCTGCTTAATCCGCTAAATCTGCTGACAGAAATAAGGTGTTAGGGTGCGCTTAGCACAAAAAAGGCCGTGGGAGTTCTCGCTCCCACGGCCCAGGAAGGGTGCTGCTGGCTACTAGAAAACAGAAAGCCGCAGGCGCGAGCGCGCCCACGGCTCTCAACGAACTAAACAAGTATAGATGTGACGGATGGGTTGTTCGCAGGCGCACCTAGAGACGGTGCGCCCCGCTGGACCCGATGAATCCGTATATCCCGATGAACGTTTTGCCTAAACTGATCGTTAGCATTGTGTCCTCACTTGATGGATGGCATTATACCATACTTGCTAAAACGTGGTACTTGCTCAGGGCTATTGCATTTCGAAAACTTCTTCCCGTCAAGCGGCCTGTTTTGCCGCTGAAGCGGCGTTTTTAAGGGGGGATTTTTGCGGCGGGGCGAAGCCCC
>DAOUGD010000023.1:0-51805 GCA_034429475.1 Anaerolineae bacterium | reverse complement strand
TTTCGCCCCGTAGGGGCGAAAAAACACCGCAGGAAATCACAGGTAGCAACTTGGGTTACCATAATCGGAGAGGGGACATGCAATCCTTGTCGTGGGCGGTCGTTCTTGATTATCTGGTCACGGTTGGGGTTACTACGGCGTTGCACCTGTTCTTAGCGATAGGGATAGGGTTGATTTTGGGCTTTTTCATCCACTTTTTCAGCCGCGCCATTCAGACTTACACGGCGGATGTGCTTCCTTTTCGGCTTTATACGTACCTCTTGTGGCCCGGTGTGGTGCTGCACGAACTTGCCCATTGGTTTTTTCTGAAGATTTTCGGATACCGGATTATTGACAAGAAACTCTTTCAACCTAATCGTTCTGATTACAGCTTAGGATATGTTCAGCCCAGCGCACCGAGGGGCTATATTCAAATTGTCGGCGGCTTTTTTGCCGGTGTCGGCCCGCTGGTGGTCGGATCGCTGGCGGTCTTCGGCCTGTCGGCGCTACTGTTGGGGCCGGGCGTACTCGCGGGTATCGCTTTCACCGTGGAACCGTCGAATGTCTCGAATGGACTGGAGACACTGGGCCAGTTGGTAGAGAGCGTTATCATCAGTACGGTGCAGATTTTTCAACGGATGACCACGCTGCAAGGTGTGCCGGGGTGGCGCATCGCCCTCTTTCTCTACCTGACCTTCGCAATTGTGAATGCGATGAATCTCAGTGGTCCTGATTTGCAGCACGCCAAAACCGGTTTCTTGTTTCTGGTGGGCGGCTTATTCGTGTTCAATCTGGCAACGCTGTGGATGGGGGGAGACTTTCTCAGCCCATTCTTCTCGGAACTCAGCCGTCTGTTGAACAGTTTCTATGCGATGATGCTTTTTACTTTGTGTCTTGATGTGATTGTGGCGGTCGTCGTCGTGCCTTTAGGAATTATGTTTGGGCGCAGCGCACCGCGTTAACAGGCTTAATCCAGGGAGCGAGTGATGAACAAGACAACCTTTGCGCTATTTTTCGGAAATCGGGGATTCTTCCCGGCGTCGTTGCTGGCCGAGGCGCGGGAGGAGCTGCCGCGTGTGCTCAAGGCAATGGGCCACGAGGTGTTGATGCTGGAGGAGTCTGCCACGCGCCACGGGGCGGTCGAGACGCCGCGCGAGGGCGAGGTTTACGCCAATTTCCTCCGGCAGAACCAGGGGAAGTTCGGGGGCGTTATCCTGTCTCTGCCCAACTTCGGCGACGAGACCGGCGCGGTGGCCGCGCTGCGGGATGCCAACGTGCCGATTCTGATCCAGGGGTATCCCGACGATCTGGGCAGGATGGCCCCGGACGTGCGGCGGGATGCTTTCTGCGGCAAGCTCTCGATTATGGACGTATTCCACCAATACGGCCTGAAATTCACAGCGCTGAAGCCGCACGTAGTCAGCCCGACCGGCGCGCGCTTCGCGGACAACGTGACGTACTTCGACCGGGTCTGCCGCGTCGTCGGCGGAATGCGGCGCATGGTGGTCGGCTCGGTTGGGGCGCGCACCACCGCTTTCAAGACCGTCCGCATTGACGAGGTAGCCCTCCAGCGGCACGGCATCACGATGGAGACGCTGGATTTGTCCGACGTGTTTGCCCGGATGAAGGCGCTCAAGACGGAAAGCGATCTGTATCAGGCCAAAGCCGCGACGTTGAAAGCCTATACATCCTGGGCCGGCGTGCCGGAAACGGCTTTCGAGAAGATCACCCGCCTGGGCGTCGTGTTGGATACGCTGATCGAGGAGTACCAGATGGACGCGCTGGCGCTGCGCTGCTGGATCGAGTTGCAGCAGCAGCTCGGCATCTCCGGCTGCGTGCTGCTGGGCGAGCTGAACAATCGCGGCATTCCGGCGGCCTGTGAGGTGGACGTCGGCAACGCGGTGGCGATGCGCGCCCTGCACCTGGCCTCCGGCGAGCCGGCGACGTGTCTGGACTGGAACAACAATTACGGCGACGACGACGACAAGTGCATCCTTTTCCATTGCGGGCCGGTGCCCCAGGCGTTGATGACGGATCGGGGCCGGATTGTGGATCACGCGATTCTGGCGAACGCGGTGGGTGAGGGCTGCGGCTACGGCTGCCACGTCGGGCGGATCGCGCCGTTCGACTTCACCTTCGGCAGCCTGCTCACCGAGGCGGGCAAGCTGCGCTTCTACCTTGGCCAGGGCAAGTTCACCGAGGACCCAATTCCGCCGGAGTTCTTTGGGTGCGGCGGGGTGGCTCAAATCGCGCGGCTGCAAGACGTGCTGCTGCACATCGGCCAGCACGGCTACCGGCACCACGTCGGTGTGACGCGCAGCCTCGTCCAGGCGCCGGTGCGCGAAGCGCTGGCGTACTACCTCGGCTACGATGTCGCCGTCCCGCAGGAAGGTTGACGATGCTGACGACGGCTGAGATAGTCCGCAACGCCTGGCGGGCCGGCGTGATGGTGCCGGCTTTCAACGTCCCGTATCTGCCGATGGTCGAGCCGGTCGTCCGCGCCGTGATCGATCAGAACGTGTTTGCCCTGATTGAGACGGCGCGGATCGAGTGGCTCAAGTTTGAAAGCCGAGGACCGGCGGCGGTCCACGCAGAGTTTATGAAGTGGCAGAACCCCGATTACGTCCGCCTGCACCTGGATCACGTGCCGGTGATTGACGAAGACGACTTCGAGGTGGACTTCGCCCCCATCATCCAGGAAGCGCTCGCCCTGGGCTATCACGCGGTGATGATTGACGGCTCGCGCTTGCCGCTGGAAGGCAACATCGCGGCGACGCGGCAGATCGCGGAGATGGCGCACCGGGTCGGCGTGCCCGTTGAGGCGGAGTTGGGCGCCATCGTGCGGGAAGGCGCCGGGCCGCTGCCGCCCTACGAAGAGCTGTTTGCTTCGGGGATGGGCTTCACCGGCATAGAAGAGGCCGCGCGTTTCGTGCGCGAGACGGACTGCGACTGGCTGTCGGTGGCAGTGGGGAATCTGCACGGGGCGGTCTCGAAGGCGTTCAAGGACCAGAAGAAGACCGAGGCGCGGCTGAATCTGGAGCATCTGGCGAAATTGCGCGACGCCGCCGGCATCCCCCTGGTCTTGCACGGCGGCTCCGGCATCCAGCGGGCGTATATGCTGGAAGCGATGAAGTGCGGCATTGCCAAAGTCAACGTCGCCACGGAAATCCGCCAGGCTTACGAGATGGGCTTGCGGGAGACCGGCAGCATCGCAGGCGCGCAGGACGCGGTGTACGACCGCACCGTCTGGATGCTCCGCGACTATTTCGCCATCTCCGGCTGCCGGGAAAGGATAGTGGAGTAGGGAGTAAGAAGTAAGGAGTAAGGAGTAAGGAGCAGGGGCAGAAATCATACTCCATACTCCATACTCCATACTCCGTACTCCCCAAAAGGAGCGTATATATGAGTTTACTTGGCATTGATGTTGGCACGACGGGCTGCAAGGCGGCGTTGTTTTCGACGGGGGGGGAGGTGCTGGCGGCGGCGTATCGGGAATACGACACGCTTCATCCTCAGCCGGGGTGGGCGGAACTGGACGCGGTCGAGGTGTGGGAGAAGGTCCGGCAGACGCTCCGCGAGGTGGCGCAGCACGCCGGGCCAGACCCGATTCGCGCGCTGTCCGTCTCCTCGTTGGGGGAAGCGGTGGTGCCGGTGACGGCGGATCGGCAAATCCTCGCCCCCTCCATCCTCAACTTTGACGCGCGCGGCCAGGCGTATCTGCCGATTCTGGAGCGCATCCTGGACAACGCGGGCCTGTATCGCATCAATGGCAATACGTTCGGCAACCACTACGGCCTCACGAAGCTGCTCTGGATTCAGGAGCATCAGCCCGACCTCTACGCCCGTACCTACAAATTCCTGCTGTGGAGCAGCTTCGTCGCGTTTATGCTGGGGGCGGAGCCGGTGGTGGATTACTCCCTGGCAAACCGGACGCTGCTTTTCGACCTGGAATGCGGCGATTGGTCGGCAAAATTGCTGGGCCTTGCCGGGTTGGATCGGGAGAAGCTGCCGGCGACCGCGCCTTCCGGCACGGTGGTCGGGACGGTGGCCGACGCGGTGGCGGACGATCTCGGCCTGCCGCGCGGCGTGCAGATTACCACCGGCGCGCACGACCAGTGCGCCAACGCGGTCGGCTGCGGCGTCATCGCCGAGGGCCACGCGGTCTACGGCATGGGGACGTTCATCTGCATCACGCCGGTCTTCAGCGCGCGCGGCGACGCCGACGCGATGATCGCCAGGGGCTTGAACACCGAACATCACGCCGTGCCGGGGAAATACGTTACGTTTATCTACAACCAGGGCGGCGCGCTCGTCAAGTGGTTCCGCGACACCTTCGCGCTGGCGGAACACCGGCAGGCGCGGGCGGCGGGCCGCGACGTCTACGCCGATCTGTTCGCCGAACTGCCGGACGGCCCCAGCGGCGTGCTGGCCTTACCGCACTTCACCACCACCGGCCCGCCGGAGTTCGTCTCCGACTCGTGCGGCGTCATCGCCGGGCTGCACCTGGAAACGTCGCGTGGCGCTATCCTTAAGGGCCTGGTGGAGGGCGCGACCTTCTACCTCAAGGCGTGCGTGGACACGCTCCCCGCGACCGGGATTGCGATTGAGAGTTTCCGAGCCGTCGGCGGCGGCAGTAAGTCGGACGTGTGGGTGCAGCTTTCCGCCGACATCCTGGGGCGGCCCTTCGTGCGTCCCCAGATCACGGAGGCGGGCGCGCTGGGCGCGGCGATCATGGCCGGGGTCGGCAGCGGGGTGTTCGCCTCTTATGCGGACGGCGTCGCGGCGATGGTGCGCCTGGAGCGCACCTTCGCGCCTGACCCGGCGCAGCACCAACGTTACGCCGCGTGGTTTGAGCGCTATCAGCAGTTGTGGCCGACGATGCGGGCGTACCTGCGCGAATTGGCGGCGTGAGACATGAGAGGTTTTTAAGCGCGCGGCTGCGCTGTGCGCGTAAAAACACCGTGTTAAATCACAGGTTAGCAACTTGGGTTAAAATATAGCCTGTGTATCCTGTATGTCATAGTATTTCCAGAGGGGGGAACGTATGAGTCGCATTGCTGTTTTAACCGATAGTTCGTGTATTCGACCGGAGTTGGCGCGGGAGTATGGCGTTTCTATCATCCCGCTCACTATATGCTGGGGGGACGAGGCCTACCTGGAAGGGGAGACGATAGACGCTTCTACCTTCTACCGGCAACTTAAAGCGCGGAAGGATTTTCCGACCACGTCTCAGCCTTCGATGGGGGAGTTTATGGCGAAATTCCGGGCTGTAGCCAGGGAGTTTGACACAGATACCATTCTCGGTGTGACTACGTCTTCCCGGATGAGTGGGACATTCCTTTCGGCGCAGCAGGCGAAAGCCGAATTGCCCGACTTGAACATCGAGTTGGTGGACGGCCGCTTTATCTCGATGGGGACGGGGTTCCAGGCCGTCGTGGCGGCGCGGATGGCGCGGGAAGGTGCGGCGCTGGGCGACATCCTGGCGCGCCTCAAGCGGGTGCGCGAGAGTATGGAAATCTTCTGCGCGATGGAGACGTTGGAATATCTGCATCGCGGCGGGCGGATTGGCGGCGCGTCGCGCTTCATGGGCACCCTGCTCAACCTCAAGCCGATCTTGACCATGGCGGATGGCCAGGTCGAGGCGTTTGAGAAAGTCCGCACGCGCAAAAAATCACTTCAGCGCGTCGTTGAGGTCGTCGCCGAGCGCCTGGCGGGGCGCCGCCCCATTGAACTGGCGGTCGTCCAGGCACTTGCGGATCAGGCGGACATTGATTATCTGATCGGCATGGTGAAGGAACGGCTCGATCCACAGCAGCTTCTCATTGAAGAGTTTATGCCCGTGATCGGTATCCACAGCGGCCCAGGGACGTTGGGCGTGGTGTATTATACGGATGACGGACTCTAAAATTGCGGAGATAGAAACATGCAACCAGAGATTGACAAACCGGATGATTCTCCAAAGGCTTCAAGTTTTACGAACAAGGGGTTTGCCGGATTAGGCTTTGCTTGGCTTTCTCTCGGGACGGCGAATATCCGACTCGTAACTGAGATATGCGTAGATCATAGGTATTGGTCTGCCTATAATTGGATGCCCTTTTTGGCTGCTCTTTTCTTTGGCCTTGGATGGGGAATTGTTACCCTTATGAAGGGGCTTCTCGCTTTTGCTAAAAGGCATGGTTTGAAAAGGAGCCATCTGATAATTATTTTCCTGGTGTTTATTGGCCTATTTTTCGCTGTAGGGTGGGAGATGAGAAACAGTGACATAGAGGTTTTGAAAGTAGCTGGTAGTAGGCTATTTGCGTCATTTGTGGGTGCCGGCTTTTTCTTGAAACTGTCTACTGCTTATGCGCTATTACAATCTGAATCAAGAGAGATTTGGAAGTCATGAATCATCCCAATCTTCTTATCGTCATGACTGACCATCAGCGGGCCGACACGGCCTTGTCTGAGCACCCATCGGTGGGGCTTGCGCCTTATGGATCGGCGGAGGGGTTTCGGAAGCCACTGGAAACCGCTTATTCGCAGATGGCGCAAGACGAGGCGCGTGAAACGGAGCGTTAGAGTGGGCTGAAACTACGGTAAGGGATGTAAGTTTTGAATGATAATAGGAGGGTATAGGTGGATGCAACAATAAGAAAGTTGGACGGCGCAAACATGGACATTGACCTGGCGTCGCCGGGCGGGAGCATCGGCTGGCAGCAGGATGCGTGTCCCTGGAACGAGGCCGAAGGGACGACGGAGCACCGCTGCGCCGTGAAGAATGTCTCGATCTGCCCGTATTTCTGCGGGATTGAGTATCTGGACAATGTGTTGTGTTGTTATCCGCATGAGAACCCTTTGAAGGGTATGGAGTAAGGCTACTGATATTGACTGCGATCCGCTGATGGGCCGGCGGGGATACTGAAAGTTTTGAATTGAATAACAAAGACTGATTGAGGTCGCCATGCGAAAAACCGGTAGATACATTTATATTCTTGCCATTCTCTTGTGCTTGAGTTTATTTACCCTTTGGATTGGGCTAAGCTCTCAAGTGAACGCCTCATCTCGTTCTATTGCGCCTGCGCCCTATCAATGGGAGGTTGCCGCCACACCCATGCCTGAAGTTCAGTGGCATATTGCAGAAGGAACCGCAACAAGTGATTGGGATGTTTATCTGACGGGCAGCGACATTTCCGGGATAGCCCTTGATGGCAACATACTATGGGCGGCTTCTGCCGGAGGATTATTGCAATGGGATCGCGATACGGGGAGTGTAACGCAATACCTTGCTCCACGGTTCCCATTACCCAGTAACAATCTCAGCCAGGTACTTCTTCATGCAGACAAGCTCTATATCAGTGGCTATGGCGGTCTTGTAATTTTTGACCGAGAGAATAATTGGACTCTTTACACGAATAAGGATATTGGCCTCGAACTTGGCTACTCTGTTCCGATGGCCTTTGTGGATGATGTGCTTTGGGTTGGAACTGAAGATGGAATTGGACAGTTATTTCCCGATGGGCATTGGGAAATAACCCGTGCTGGGGAAGATACTTTTCCGAACAACAACATTGACAAGATCGTGTCTCGGGAGGATGGCGTTTATGTTGTAGTGGCACTGGGGCCAACAGTTCAGGACGAACGGCAAGTTTGGCGCTTCGCCGATGGAGTTTGGGAAACGGTGGATCGTCCCCTTATGCTTTATGCTGAAGCTCCGGACGGGAGTTTGTGGAAGAATGAAGATCAGACGCTATTCAAAAGTGGCGATCAAGGCTTGACGTGGGACAAGATACTTGAGGTCGATCGTTACGCACAAGTACGTGCATTTGACTCACAAGGTAGAGTGTACGTTACCGAGGATGAAACGATATACGTGATTGACGGTGAGCACATAGTAGAAACTTACCGATTTACCGATGTTGGGCCGGAACTTAACTTCACCAATATCATCGAATGGGACGACGCAGGGCGACTCTGGATTGCTACCGATGGGCGTGGACTGACGATGTTCGATGGAGAACGTTGGTATAACTGGCAAGATGGAATGTCAGGAATGCGGGATGATTGCATTCGAGGCATGGTGATTGGGGAAGATAAGCTCTATGCCGGCACTCACAGCAGTGCCGGAACGGGGGGTGTCAATGTCCTTGACCTTGAAACCAAACAATGGACTAACTTCTGGCCCGGCGAAAGTGAATTAAGTGGCGGCGGGGTAGATGGGATTGCTATAGACAATCAGGGACGAGTGTACTTCCCAACTTCGACAGGCGTGTTGGATATTTATGACGGCAAGACTTGGGAACACGTCCCTATGCCACTGCCGGAGCGGATTATACTGAGTACCAGCGAAGGTTTGTTTGACAAAGAGGGAAATTACTGGGTCGGTACAGAAGGAACAGGACTTGGTTTGTGGCGATATGATGGAAGCAAATGGACAACCTATGATATTCCTGTGAATATTATGGCTTTAGCCTTGGATCAAGAGGGGCGTCTTTGGGTGGGAACCTCTGATGGGTTGATCGTGCGTGATCTTGACAGCAACTGGTCACTTTATACCTCGGATCAGCTACCACTCGGCGACGATTCGATTCAAGATATTGCCGTTGATAGCGAAGGTCGTGTATGGATGATCGGTTATAGGATGTTGATTGCTTTTAACGGGCAGGAATATCAGGAGTTTTCACCTTCGCTTGTGGGAAGTTCCTATTGGGGGGATACAGTAACCTTTGATTCTCAGGGCAATATGTGGGTTGAGGCCGGTAATGGAATCGCCCAGTTTAGGGGGAAACCAGACATCAAAGGGTTTTCTTCCTTAGTTCTCTCGCCCGACGGCATTGCCCCAGAAGAAAAACTAGCGACTGATTTCGGTGAAGAGGTAAAGCCGACTGAAACACCGCCGCCACCAACGGCATCTGACCTCGGTGGAGAGGTCCAGCCGACCGAAACGCCGCCGCCCCCAACGGTATCTGACCTCGGTGGCGGGGTACAGCCAACTGAAACACCGCCGCCTCCAACGGCATCTGACCTCAGTGGAGAGGTCCGGCCGACTGAAACACCACCGCCGTCAGCGGCATCACCTCTAGTGCCAGGCATGCTCTTATTTGGGGGGATATGCATCGCCTCAATGCTGTGTTTGTCTTGCATTGTAGTATGCGGTCTAGTTGCATACTTTGTCATACGAAGGAAAAAAACTGAACCGGCTGAGTTGGAGGTAGAAGACCTTCAATGAAAACGTTCTCGCAAGAAATATCAGGAAGAATTTCCAACCTTTCCAACCTTTGGGGCGAAGGCGCGCTCTTCGCCTTCTCTGGCATGGATGGCCCGACGGAGGGGGTTTGGAAATGAGTGAGTTTCAGAATCCTAATTGTTCTAATATTAGAGCATCATCTTACGAACCTGAGTGCCACGTTATGATGCTTTTCTTTTTCAATGCTTTAATATCACTCAAGGCTGGGCAAGTATTTTCCCAACATTGGAGTATGTTTGTTGGTTTACTCATTTTATTTGTCGGGCTCTGTTATCTGGTGGACTATGTTTTATGGCGTTGGATTTCACTTGACGGACCGAAGCGATCTGGACTTTGGGCTGCTGCCATTTTCGGGCCATGGGCTACTTTGGTGATACAAAATTCTTGGACGATACACCCTGTATGGGTGGTGATCAGTGGGATTGTATGTGTGCTTTGCGCCTTTGTTCTTTTTTATGCCAGCGCTCTATGGCGTATACGACGACGCGAGCGGAAAACGATCCATGTTGACAGTCTAATGCAAACTATCTCTAATCTTCCCAATATCTGGGGAGAAGGTGCAATCTTTGCGTTTTCGGGAATGGATGGAGCGACTGAGAGTTCATCCCAATTTGTGGCAACGTTTGGTGCTGAACCTTATGATTTGCTCATTCATACACCACGTCGTCGAGTATTTCGGGTAGAGCTACCTCAACGGGATGCTGCTAATGGAGCGGTATTGTGTGCTACGGGTGACGTGTTGGTAGTGGATTCGCCGGATGGCGATTTGGTGATGACTTTTTCGGCGTGGCATACGATTGTGGGTCGAGTTCCAGATGGAACGCGCTTGGCCTTGTGCTTTGAGGATGAAATTGTGGGGCAAGGATTTTGCCGTTCCCTTGAAGCGCATTTGGGAAATAACCCCATATTATTTGTCCAGTCCGTTGATGAACAATATTCAAATGCTTTAGTTTTGTCGGTATCTGGTAACCGTTTTGCGTTGGCTTATGCCAATACCGCCGACGATGCAAGAGCCTGGGCTGTGCTTGGTTTGACGGCCGATTTGGGACAGCTTATAAAAAAGCGATCGCGCCTGTTGGAAAAGAATCCGCTACGATCTACAATGCGATGGGCCGAATCTCTTCGATCCACTGACACTCATCGCCTTCTCAATAAATGCCTCAGTGTGATGAAAGTCAACACCCTCGCGCCGGAGGGCGTCATCGCCACGCGCTGGTCCACGCCGGATCGCGTGCCGCATCGTCACATGTGGCTGTGGGATTCGGTGTTCCACACGTGCGCGATGAATCACCTCGACGCCGACCTGGCCTGGGAGTTCTTGCAGGCCGTGCTCGACCGGCAACAGCCCGATGGGATGATCCCGCACATGATGCAGGTGACGGGGCGGGTGAGTGCGATCACGCAGCCGCCGCTGCTCGCGTGGGGCGTGTGGGAGAACTTCCGCGTCACGGGGGACCAGGCGCGACTGGTCTACGCGCTGCCGCGCCTGGAACGCTATCTGGACTGGAACGCGCGCCACCGCGACCAAAACGGCAACGGCCTGCTCGAATGGTTCATCGAGGAGAACGAAACCTGCCGCTCCGGGGAATCGGGACTGGACAACTCGCAGCGGTTTGACGCGGCGATTCTGCTCGATGCGGTGGACTTCTCCGTCTTCCAGGCGCGGGATATGGCGTATGTCGCGCGCATCGCGGAGGCGCTGGGTGAGGCGGACAAGGCCGCGCATTGGCGCGGGCGGGCAGCGGCGCTTTCCCGCGCCATCCACGAGATGCTGTGGTATGAGGGGGACGGTTTCTATTATGATCGGGACATGGCCGGCGATTTCTCCGGTGTCAAGGCCGTCACCGGATTCTTGCCGCTGCTCCTGGACGACCTCCCGCCGGAGCGCGTGCCGCGATTGGTGGCGCATCTGCAAAACCCCCACGAATTTGGCGCGGCGTTCCCCATCCCTAGCATGGCGCTCGACACACCGAATTGGTCCACCGACATGTGGCGCGGTGCGACGTGGATCAACATGAACTATTTGGTGGTCGAGGGACTGCGCAAGCACGGCCAGCACGCGGCGGCGCAGGCCATTGTGGACGCGACGCTGTACCACGTCAACAAGTATTATGAGCAGTACGGCGTCATCTTCGAGTTCTACGACGCCAAAGACGAGCGTCCGCCGGTGGATTGCGACCGCAAAGGCCCGAACCGCAAGCCGTACAACCTCCGCGTCAAGATGGATTCCATTCGGGACTACCACTGGAGCGCGGCGTTGACAGCAAAATGGTTGTTGGATGCCAGATTCTAAAATCCTATCATTCTGTTGATTCTGCTATGGAGGGATATGATGAACATTTTAGTCATTTCCGGCAGCCGTAACCCTGAAGGGCAGACGGCGCGGACGGCGAAGGCGCTGCTCGCAGGGGTGGAAAGCGCGGGCGGACAGGGAGAACTGATCTTCTTGCCTACGTTGCAGATTGAGCGGTGCCGCCAGTGCGACGACAACGGCTGGGGGCTGTGCCGCTCGGAGGGACGCTGCGTCATTGAGGACGACCTGGCTCCGCTGGTGGAACGAATCAAGGTCGCCGACGCGGTAGCGTTTGCCACGCCCGTCTACTTCGGTGATCTCAGCGAGAGTCTGCGTGCATTCCTGGATCGGATGCGGCGCGTCTACCGGCACGCGGCGGATAAGGACGGTGTGACCGGCAAGCGTGCGGTCGGCATCTGCGTGGCCGGCGGTGGAGGCGGCGGCGCGCCGAACTGCGCCGTCAGCCTAGAAAAGGTGCTGGCGACTATCGGCTTTGATGTGGTGGATATGATCCCCGCGCGGCGGCAGAACCTCGACATGAAGGTGGAGGTGCTGAAGGTCGTGGGGGCGTGGTTGGTAGAGAGTCACAAGTCGCAAGTCTAAAGTCGAAAGTCATTATGGCAGCTTTATACACGATTGGGGCATTTGCGGTTATTTTTGATGCAGAGGGGCGCGTACTTTTGTGCCACCGGCGGGATATGGACATGTGGAACCTGCCGGGTGGCGGCGTCGAGTCTGGCGAGTTGCCCACGGAGGCCGTCATCCGCGAGGTGAAGGAAGAGACGGGGCTGGATGTGGTGGTGCAGCGTCTCGTGGGGGTGTACGGCAAGTCGGATAAGGATGATTTGGTCTTTGCTTTTGTCTGCGAGGGGGTGGGCGGAGCCTTGACTGAGACAGATGAGTCCGATGCCTGCCGTTATTTCGCGCTGGACGATATGCCGTCTAACACGATGCCCAGGCAAGTGACGCGCATCCGTGATGCGATTGCTTCGGAAACACTGCCGTTGTTTCGGCGACAAACAGAACCTTCATCAAAGGTGTGGTTACAGAGGCTAGAACGCTATACGCAATCATGCCAGAAACTTTTTGAGCTTCGGTCGCGGATTGTGGATGTGCATCCCCTTTTGCAAAAACTCTATCCCATCGCGATTGTGGCCGATGCGCAATTCTACATCTTCGATGTGGATGACGCTGGGCAAGCCTACACGTTTGTCAAACAAGCGCCCACGCCGATGCCGATCCCGCAAGGCGTGCGGGCTGCGTTTCCGCTGAATGTGTATGATGGCAGGGCCGTATGCGTGGTCACAGACGAGGTTTTTGATGAACCGGGCGGTTACGTCACCATACTCCACGAATTTGTTCACTGTTATCAATGGGAAGCGTGCGAGCCGCAGCTTCGGGAGACGCTGGAAATTGCGCGTGCGGCCATAGTCAGGGGCGACTTTATGTGGGAACTCAATTATGCGTTTCCCTATGAAGCGCCGACCTTTATGGAACCCTATGCCGCCTTTCTGGATGCTGTGGCGCGCAATCAAGGCGATAGGATTCAAGACTGCCGGGTGCGCCTGTCCCAAACCTTGCGCAAAGACGAGTTCGAATATATGGTCTGGCAGGAGTGGAAGGAAGGCTTTGCCCGCACCGTCGAAAATCGCATCAAACAACGTTTGGGCCTTACCGAAAACCACGGCGGCGCAGAACCACCCTTCAGCCGTGTGACCTTCTACGAGGGCGGCGCGCGCTGGCTGGCATTTTGGGCCTCGCAGGAACCGGCGGCGCTGTTGGACATCGAAAAACTATTTCACAGGATGAAATCTTTGTCTACGAATGAAGCGGATTCTTGATCCTACCATTCCGTAAATCCTGTTATTTTCGGAGGAACCGATGGAAACACGTATTTTAGGGAGAACCGGCCTTGAAGTCAGCCGTCTCGGCATCGGGCTGGCCGAAATCGGCTTTGAGTTGACGTTGGAAGAGGTGCATCACGCGGCAACGGTGCTCAACACGGCGTTGGATGGCGGCATCACCTTCCTGGACACGTCGGCGTGCTACGACATCAGCGAGGAGTTGATTGGGCGCACGATTGCTCACCGCCGCGCTGAGTTCGTGCTGGCGACGAAGGCCGGTCACGCCACGGGCGGCTACGCGGGCGAGTCGTGGACGGCGCAGACTGTGCGCGACAGCATTGATCGCAGCCTCGTGCGGATGCGCACCGACTACGTGGACCTGGTGCAGTTACATTCCTGCGATGTGGACGTGCTGGAGCGCGGCGACGTGATCCGCGCGCTGCAAGCGGCGCAGCAGGCCGGCAAGACGCGCTTCATCGGCTACAGCGGCGACAACGCGGCCGCGCTGTGGGCTGTGAAGAGCGGCCTGTTCGACACCCTACAAACCAGCTTCAACCTGGTGGATCAGAACGCGCGCTTGTATCTCTTCGGGCCGGCGAAGGCGCAGGGGATGGGCATCATCTGCAAGCGGCCCATCGCCAACGGCGCGTGGGGCGCGACGAAGGCGCCCAGCGACTACGCCGCCGCCTACTTCGCCCGCGCGCAGCAGATGGCGGCGCTCGGCCCGCTGCCCGGCGCGCTGGTGGATCGCATCGTGCTGGCGCTGGGCTTCGGCTTCGCACACGAGGCGGCGGACGTCTTCATCGTTGGCACGCGCAACCCCGCGCACCTCGCCGCTAACATCGCACAAGTGACCACCCAGCTCCCCATCGCGTCGGAAACCGTCGCCGAACTTCACCGCCGCTTCGAGGCGTTAGAACAATCTTGGGTGCAGTTGGAGTGAGCGGAAATTCATAATTCGTAATTCGTAATTCGCAATTCGCAATTCCTAACTCGCAACTCGCAACCCTTAACTCATCGGAGGTCACTATGCTAAAAGTTGGTATTTTGGGAATGGGCGGCATGGGCTGGCATCACGCCCGCCGGTATGGGCAGTTGGCAAACGCGCGGGTGGTCGCCCTGGCGGACCTGGTCCCGGAACGTCTGGAGGCCAAAGAAACCGTGCAGATCAACCTGGCTGCGGAAGGGACGCCGCTGGACTTCGCGCAGGTGGCGCGTTACGGCGAGGCCGCCGACCTCATCGCCCAGGCGGAGGTGGACGTAGTGGACATTTGCCTGCCGACGGACTTGCACGCGCCCTACGCCATCAAGGCGCTGGAAGCGGGGCGGCACGTCCTATGTGAGAAGCCGATGGCGCTCACCTCGGCGGATGCCGACCGGATGGTCGCGGCGGCCAAGGCGTCGGGGCGGTACTTGATGATCGCGCACTGCCTGCGTTTTTGGCCGGAGTATCTGTACCTCAAACGCTGCATCCAGGAGCAGTCCTACGGGCGACTGCTCTCGCTAAACATGTGGCGAATGGGCGGGCATCCGGGGTGGGCGGCGCGCAACTGGTTTGCCGACCCCGCGCGCAGCGGCGGCATGACGATGGATTTGCACATCCACGATGTGGACTACGTCAACGCCGTGTTCGGTCGGCCCGATCGCCTCTATGCCACGGCGCGTAAATCGGAGAAGGCTGAGACCTACGACGTGCTGCACGCGCTCTTCGAGTACGCCGACGGCCCGCAGATTCACATGCACGCCGGGTGGAGTGTGGGCCAAATCCCCTTTGAGGCCGGCTTCGAGGCGTGGTTCGACCGCGCGTTGCTCTGCTACGATGCGGGCAAGCTGACTGTGTTCGACGATCCCGGCAAAGTGGCCGGTCATCCCGCCGACTTCGCGCCGGGCGACGCCTACCTGAACGAAATTGCCTACTTCCTGCACTGCGTCGAGACGGCGACGCCGCCGGTGGAATGTATGCCGGAATCCGTGCGGGACTCGGTGGCGCTGGTGGAGGAGGAACTGCGGGGAGTGATAGTTTGAGAAAAATGTTTCGTTTCAGGAGTCTCTGGCTGGGTCTGTTGGGTTTAGTTTTGTTGATGTTGGCATGCAACGCCCTGTCGCCCCACATACAGCCGACCACCACGGCCATTGCCACCTCCACAACGATGCCACATTTTACTGCCATACCCACACTAACTCCCACCCGCGCACCGCAATTGGGTGACACCTGGACGCGGCCGGCTGACGGTATGGTGATGATGTATGTTCCAGCGGGCGAGTTTGTGATGGGGAGTACGGATGAACAGATGCGGTATGTTATAGATTGGTGTATCTCGGAGGGTTTTTCAGAAACAGGCTGCCAGCGGTATACTGAAGAACAACCCTCGCATATAGTGGCGCTAGATGCGTTTTGGATTGATCAGACAGAAGTGACCAATGCACAGTATCAAACATGTGTGGATGCCGGCGTGTGCAGATTGAGTGTTTGTGCAGAACGGCCAAATTATAACAATGCCGATCAGCCAGTAACGTGCGTGGATTGGGAACAAGCTAATCAATATGCGATGTGGGTGGGGGGACGGCTACCGACAGAAGCAGAGTGGGAATATGTGGCGCGGGGGCCGGAAGGACGAATATATCCATGGGGGAACGAGTTTGAGGGAACCCGTTTGAATTATTGTGATAAAAACTGTATACGTGATCGGGCCGACAAAATGGTAGACGATGGGTATAAGTGGATTGCACCGGTGGGCAGCTTCCCGGAGGGGGCAAGTTGGGTTGGGGCGTTGGATATGGCCGGTAATGTGTGGGAGTGGACGGGTGATTGGTATGGTGAGTATTCTGGTGAACGACAGGAAAATCCAACAGGACCGGTATCTGGGAACTTGTGTGTAATGCGCGGAGGTAGTTTGGACAATAGTGCACGGAATGTCCGCTCAGCCGGTCGTTTCTCGGCCGAGCCTACGAACTTTGCCGGATCTATTGGCTTTCGGTGTGTTGTCGTGGGTCAGGGCCAATAGTTCGGACAGGGTGTTCATACAGATTCGGCTTGCAGGCCTAACCAACTTTGCAGCATCTCGCGGGTAATTTTCCAGTCGAGGCTTCTCTTTGTGTTTGATAATCCCTGTCTCCATTATAGCATAGATGCGCTTACCATTCTTGCTATATAGGCGCACCGTAACATTTCTGCTTTTCTAGTTGCAGATTGAGCCGATCACATCTCTATAAACCTAATAAAAAATCTGCTCAATCTGCTCAATCTGCTGACAAAAAACAAAGGAGCAAACGATGACAACGTTGAAATTGGGGGTCATGGCCCCGTTGGAACATGGGCCGGAAGAAGAACTCAAACGGGTTCACGAGTTTGGATTGCCGACGTGCCAGGTGGTCTGCTGGCATCGGGAATGGTTCACGCCGGAGATGGCTGACCGGTTGATCGCGGCGGCGGAGCAGCATCAGGTGGAGGTGACGACGATCTGGACGGGCGTGCCGGGGCCGCACGTCTGGGATTTCGTGAAAGGCCCGGTCTCCATCGGCCTGGTGCCGCCGGAACTTCGCGCCGAGCGAGTGGCGACGCTCAAGGAAGGCGCAGATTTCGCCGCGCGGGTGGGCGCGCCGAGCATCACCACGCACGTCGGCTTCATCCCGGAGAATATGACGGATCCGCTCTATTCCGGCACGCTGGACGCGCTGCGCGAGGTGGTGGAATACTGCGGCGAGCGCGGCCTGGGCTTCTGGTTCGAGACGGGACAGGAGACGCCGGTGGTGCTGCTGCGCGTCATCCAGGAATTGGGCTACGACAATTTGGGCATCAACCTCGATCCGGCCAACCTGCTGATGTACGGCAAGGCCAACCCGGTGGACGCGCTGGATGTGTTCGGGCAGTACGTGCGCGGCGTCCACGCCAAAGACGGCGAGTATCCCACCAACGGGCGGCAGTTGGGCGTCGAGAAGCCGCTGGGGGAGGGGCGCGTCAACTTCCCCGTGCTGATCCCCAAGCTGAAGGCGCTCGGCTACACCGGCGCGTTGACGATTGAGCGCGAAATTAGCGGCCCACAGCAGATCGCCGACATCCAACGCGCGATCGCACTGCTGTCGCAATGGGTGTGACCTAGCGCCCGGCTCGGTCTAATTTTCCAGGCGTCAAACGTCAAACGTCCGTCATTGGCGGCGTTTGACGTTTGATGTTTTTTGTCTCGTTTGAAAAATCTGTGTTATACTAACTCTCCAAGTTAGGCCGTACAGCAATAAAGGGATGGGTTATGTTCAAGCTAATTCTAAGATTCTTCTCCTTGCTGCGCTTCGCGTTTGAGCGATTGCGTCATCATCCAGGATTGACGTTTTTGGCTTTATTGGGTGTTGTGTTATCGGTGGGGCTGGTATGTAACGGCTCGTTTTTTGCCCAGGCTGTGGATCAGGTGATTCTCAATCAGGAATTGGCGGCGTTTAGCAAGATGACAGGCCGTCCTTCGTTTTCCACCAGCGTGTATACCTTTCCCACCAGTCGCGTGCCCATTTCCTTATTAGAAGCGGAAACGTTGGCGCAGCATGTGGCCGAAACCCTGGCTACCGAAGTGGACTTGCCGTTGCGTCACCTGGGAATGCAGGTCCATACCGGCAACATGATGTTGCAGCCGGTGGAAGGGGTGGAAAAGTATGCCGGTCAGGACTTCTTGGGAACGGTGGATATGGTCTACATTGCCGATGTTACTCCCCACATGGAAATACTGCTCGGCGATCCCATAGATGGAGAAGGCGCGTCGGGCGACGCGCTGGACGTCTGGATGCACACTAAACTCGCCGAGAAGATGGGGGTAAACATTGGCGAGGAGTTTGAAATCGGCCAGAACATCACGGCCCCCTCGGTGAAGATTCGCGTGCGGGGGATATGGCGCGCGGCCGACATCAAGGACCCTTTCTGGTTTGAGAACCCAGATGGCACTTTGCAGGCCGCCCTGCTGGTACGCCGCGCCGACTATATCAACGTGTTGGAACCGGTGGTGCCCTCGAAAAGTTGGTATCTCAGTTGGCACATTATCCTGGACGACACCTTTGTCTATCCCGAATACGCGCAAGACTATCTCCGGGGGTTCTCACGGGCCGAGGCCATCATCAATAAGTACCTTCCCGACGCCAAGATCAATACGCCGCCGTTGGATCCGCTGAAATCTTTCGTCACCCGTGGCGATGTGCTCACTATCTTGTTATTGAGCTTTAACCTGCCGGCGTTTGGCTTTTTACTCTACTTCCTGGTGTTAACGTCCGCCATCATTGCCAGTTGGCAGCAGCGCGAAACCGCCACCCTGGTCGGGCGTGGTTTGCAAGTTTCGAGCATTTTGACGCTGACCTTTATGGAGCAACTTTTGCTCTTTATCATCGGCTACCCGTTGGGAGTGTTTTTTGGGATGATTCTGGCGCGGGCAATGGGTTATACTGATAGTTTCCTGTCGTTTACGCTGGTGCGCGAGCCTCTGCCGGTGTCGCTGCGCGGCCTCAACATCCCCCTGACGCTCGTGGCGTTGAGTATTGCCACGATTTCCCGCCTGATCCCGACGGCGCTGGCGACACGCTCCAGCGCGGTGGAGGTGGACCGGGAGCGCGCGCGCCCCCAGTCGCGTCCCTGGTGGCAGCGGGCTTACCTGGATTTCATCCTGGTCCTACCGACGGCTTACGCCTACCAGCAACTTTCCCGACACGGCACCCTGGCGATGCTGGTGCAGGATCGTCCAGAAGATTTGTATCAGGATCCCTTACTGATCCTGGTGCCGGCCCTTTTCATCTTAACGGTCGGACTGTTGTCACTGCGGATTTTCCCCTGGATCATGCGTCTGTTGGACCTTTTGGCTAACCTCATCCCCTGGTCTACGCCGCACCTGGCGCTGCGCCAGTTGGGCCGCCAGAGCCAGGTCTACATCAACCCGCTGCTGTTGGTCATTGTGTCCCTGGCCCTGGGCGTCTACATGATTTCGATGGCGGCCAGTCTCGACAAATGGCTGATTGAACGGATCTACTATCAGGTCGGCGCCGACGTTGCCATGGGCGTCGCCCCGCCGGAGTCCGGCGACTCTGCCTCTGTGCCCGGCGCTCCCAGCGATGCCGAGGTTATCACAGGTGAATGGATCCCTATGCCGGCTGAATTCAACGATTTGCCGGGCGTGGAGGGAGCTACGCGGGTGGGCGACTACAGTATGAGCGTCAAGTTGATCGAAAGCGGCGAGCTCCGTGGGCGTTTCCTGGCGATTGATCGCACTGCTTTTGCCCAGATTGCCTGGTTCCGGGATGATTTTGCCAACGAATCTCTGGGCGGGTTGATGAATCAACTGGCCGTGGCCGATAATGCGATTTTGGTTTCACAAGACGTATTTGATCGGAACCATTTGATGGTAGGGGACAAAATTGACGTGCGCATCGGCATTAACTACGCCTTAAACATCAACTCATCCTTCGTCGTCGCCGGCACCTACAAGTATTTTCCGACGGTTTATGAGGAGGACCACACTGCCACCCTCATTGGTAACATGGACTATCTCTCATTCTACTTTGGGATGATCGTGCCGCACAAAATCTGGCTGAGCCTGGAGGAGGGCGCTTCGGGGGAGGAGGTTATGGCGGCTGTGCCGCGTATGGGGGTATTGCCCACCAGCCCGCAAGACGCTCCCGCCCTGATTGCGAAAGAGCAGGCGCAGCAGGAGCGTGTCGGGGTCTTCGGCACGTTGACGGTGGGTTTCCTGGCGGCGGTGGTGATGGCGGCCATGGGCTTGTTGATTTATACTTACGCTTCTTTGCGGGATCGCCTCAAGCGGTTCACCATTCTGCGCGCGGTGGGGTTGCTGCGCAGCCAGATCATGGGGCAGGTGATTTTGGAATATGCAGTTCTGACGGCCTACGGCGCGATCGGCGGCTCGCTGGTGGGCAAGTTGGCGTCGGATTTGTTCATTCCTTTCTTCCGGGTGACGGGGGATAAAGGTGTGGTGCCGCTGCCGCCGCTAATTCCGATCATCGCGCAGGACCAAGTGGTGCGGTTGGTCGCGCTCTTTGTCGGATTCATCGTTCTGATGGAAGTGCTGGTCATTTCGCGCGCGCTCTCGCGCAAGGCGTTCTCGATGCTCAAGGATTTGTGGGGATAGAGACCCGCATTCTTATGCAATGCACAGGGGAGGCTGCCAGCAGCCTCCCCTGTGTGTTTTGTGGCGTGCGCGCTCGCCTATTCTTGAATGGATTCGGGTTGCTTGGTCAACCCCATCAGGTAGCCGAACCTTTGCTTGAATTCGTCCAACGTCAGTCCGGTCTGCGCTACCATCCTGCTTAACAGCGCCGTATCGTCGCCGTCTTCCTCTTCCATGCGGATCATCAGGTTGCGCGCCGATTGATAGGTGAAGGAGTCAATGTTGACCAGGCGTACCGAGGTGCGCCCGGTGTGGGGATTCATCAACGAGACAAAGGGAATTGGCTGCGCCTTGTTTTCCTGGATGGTCATCAGGGCGTCGCTGCCCCCCTGGAGCAGGAATTGCACCGCAGCCTGACCCAGACTGCGGGTGTAGTCAATGTCGAAGGCAATGGGATCGGCGCAGCGCAGCACGTACCCGATGTCAATATTGACGACCGTGGGCTGGTTTTTGACCCCCAGTTCCTTCATATACTTGCTCAATTTATTCTTGAGGCTTTCTGCGAAGTTGACTTCGGCCATCCGAATGTGTCCGTGATCATCCAGTGGAATATCGTCGCTGAGTTGCTTCATGTCTTCTTCTTCCATGTGTTCCATCAGCCCTTCCGCGATCACCGCGACGCCATCCTTTTTGTCGTCGGCCAACCGTTTGATGACAGAGCCGGCCAGAATGTCCAGCACTTCTTGCAAGCGGACTTTCCGCCCGAGCCATTCTTCCGGGATGACGGTGATGGTGGCGCCGGAGCTTTTGCCGATGCCCAACGCCAGGTGCCCGGCGCTGCGTCCCATCGCCACGGCCAGATACCAGCGCCGGCTGGTCCGCGCATCTTCCAACAGGTTCATCACCAGGCGCGTGCCGACTTCGCGCGCCGTCTCAAAGCCAAAGGTGGGGATGCCTTCCGGCAGGGGCAGATCGTTGTCAATGGTCTTGGGAGCGTGAACCACCTGCATCGGCACGCCCATCTGTTCCTTCGCGTACCGGGCAATGCTGTAAGCGGAAAAAGCCGTGTCGTCGCCGCCGATGGACACGAGGTAGTTGATCCCCTCATCCACCAGTTTTTGCGCGCACCGTTCCAGATATTCCGGTTTCTTGGTGGGGTTGGCGCGCGAGGTAAACAAGATCGAACCGCCGTCGCGGTAGATGCGGCTAACTCGCGTGATGGTCAGCGGTTCGCCGACCAATTCCCCTTCCATCAAATGTTTGTAGCCCTCGTAAATTCCAAAGACGTCCATCCCATTGCGGATAGCTTCAATGGTCGCCGAATGAATCACACCGTTCAGTCCTGGCGCTGGCCCGCCGCCGACCAGGATCCCCAGGCGTTTCTGATGACTTCTGGTTGTCATAATTTCCTCCATTAAATTGCAAATTGATCAGACTACCGGAATCATACCTAAAACCTTACACCTGTCAATCTGCTTTACTGCGACGATTCGCTGGCCTTCGCCGTGCCGTACCGGTGTTGATACCGGTCGTAATTTGCAGCGACTTCCTCCGCCGGCAGCTCCTCCGGCTGGCCGATCTGCAACGCGAGCCACACCGTCCGCGCCACATCCTCGACCATCACGGCGGCCTTGAGCGCGGCCTCTGGCGACTTGCCGAGGGTGAACACGCCGTGATTCTTCATCAAGATCGCCGGGGAATGGCCGATGCTGCGCAGAATCTCCTCGCCGATGGCCGCGCCGCCGATGCGCGCGTATCCCCCGCACGGCACCGGCCCGCCGAACTCGTCAGCGATGGCGGTGAGGTACACCAGGATCGGTTTGCCGACGGCGGCGAAAGCCGTGGCGTAATTCGAGTGCGTGTGCACCATGCCGAACACGTCCGGGCGATGACGGTACACATACGTGTGCGCCGCCGTGTCCGACGACGCGCCCAACGTCCCTTCCACGATTTGATTGTCCAGGTTGACGACAACCATATTCTCCGGCGTCAGCTCCTCAAACATCACGCCGCTCGGCTTGATCACCACCAGCCCCGTTTCGGGATCGCGCCCACTCACGTTGCCGCTGGTCCACGTCACCAGCCCATTCTTGGGCAATTCCAAATTTGCGCGCCACACGCGCTCGCGTAGTTCTGTAAGTAACATTGGCAGCCTCCTATAATGTAACGAGAAATGAGTAATGGGAAATGAGTAGCGAGGGGAACTACTCATTACTTCTTACTTATTACTGATTTCTAATTTCAGTTGACCCTTCTCACACTGGCATTATACTAATTTTGGGAAAAATCAAAGGAGTCCTCATGGGGATTCCACGCTTACAAGCAACGAAAATCTTTGTCAACGGATGCAACGGAGTAGGCGGATTGTTGTTCCTATCATTCCGTAAATTCTGTTATTCTGGAGGACCTATTTTGCTAACATTCTCAGTAGATTTGGAACCGGTGGGTCGCCGGGCGGCGGTGCGCGCCGATCAAACACTGCTGGACGCCGCGCAGCAAGCGGGCGTGGAAATCGTGGCCGTGTGCGGCGGCGCGGGCGCGTGCGGCAAGTGCCGCGTTCATCTGATCGAGGGCGACCTGACGCCGCCGACGCCAGTGGAGGAGCGCTTTCTCAGCGCGGAGGAACTGCGCGCCGGATACCGGCTGGC
This sequence comes from Anaerolineae bacterium, assembly GCA_034429475.1. Classification (GTDB taxonomy): domain Bacteria; phylum Chloroflexota; class Anaerolineae; order B4-G1; family SLSP01; genus JAKQHY01. Next base: position 28,724 of record DAOUGD010000023.1, on the reverse strand, counting down.
GTGTCAGGTGCGGCCCCTGAGCGACGTGAAGGTGGACATCCCACCCTCTTCGTTGAGCACGCCGCAGCGTTTGCAGGTAGAAGGACAGGAGAGCGAAGTCGAGTTAGACCCCGTGGTGCGCCCCGTAGATGTCACCGTGCCGCCGCCGCACCTGCACGACTTGCGCGCGGACACTATGCGTCTGCGCAGCGTCCTGGCGCAGCAGGGCGTGCCGCGCCCTTTCTTTTCCCAGCCGGTGCTGCGGGATTTCTCGGAGCGACTGCGGCAGCAGCAGTGGGCCGTGCGCCTGGCGTTGCGCCGGCAACCGCCGCTTTTTGAAGTCGTCGGCGCTGTGCCGCCGGGGGAGTCTCTGGTAGGATTAGCGGTGGACATCGGCACGACGAAGATGGCGGCCTACCTGGTGGACCTGGCAACGGGTCACACGCTGGCGAAGGCCGGGATGATGAATTCACAGATTGCCTACGGCGAAGATGTGGTCAGCCGCATCGCCTACGCCAACGAGCATACGGAAGGACGGCGTGTTTTGCAGCAGCGGCTCATCGAAAGCCTCAACACTCTCATCGGGCAGTTAGCGCGCGAGGCCGGCGTGGTGCGCGATCAAATCGTGGACGCCGTGGTGGTGGGGAACACTGCCATCCATCACCTGTTTGCCGGGTTGCCGGTCGCGCAGTTGGGCGAGTCGCCCTACATCGCGGCGGTGAGCGAGCCGCTGGATTTATGCGCCGTTCACCTGGGCCTGGAGCTATCTGCCGGGGCCAAAGTCTACCTGCCGCCGAACATTGCCGGCTACGTGGGGGCGGATCACGTCTCGATGCTGCTGGCGACCGGCGCCTGGAACGCGCCGATGCCGACCATCGCCCTCGACATCGGCACGAACACCGAGATCAGCCTGGCGGTGGACGGGCGGGTGTTGAGCTGCTCCTGCGCGTCCGGCCCGGCGTTTGAAGGGGCGCACATTCACGCCGGAATGCGCGCGGCGCCCGGCGCGGTGGAATACGTCCAGATGTCGGGCGGCGAAGTCCACGTGCAGACGATTGGCGGCAAACCGGCGGTGGGCCTCTGCGGTTCCGGCATCCTCGATGCGGTGGCGGAGTTGCGCAGGGCCGGCGTGGTGGGGCGCACCGGGCGCTTCCAGCCGCAGCATCCACGCCTCGTGGCGTGGGACGGCGGCGGCGCGTTTGTCCTCGTGCCGCAGGCCGCGTCGGGCAACGGGCAGGACATCCTGGTGACGCGCAAGGATGTGAACGAAATCCAGTTAGCCAAAGGTGCGATTCGCGCCGGGGTGGAGGTGCTGCTGCGCGAGGCCGGCCTCACCTACCGGGAGCTGGGCGCATTTATCGTTGCGGGTGCGTTCGGCACGTACCTGGATTTGGAGAGCGCCACGCACATCGGCATGTTCCCGCCGCTGCCGCTGGAGCGCTTCCACCAGGTCGGCAACGCTGCCGGGACGGGCGCGCGGGAAATGCTCATCTCCGGCGCGCGCCGCCGCCTGGCCGAATCCATCGTGGACAAAGTGGAATACATCGAACTGACCGTCCACCCGGAGTTTATGGACGTGTATATGGACGCGATGTATTTGTAGTGCTGAGGACTGAGTTAGGAGTGGCGAGTTAGGAGTTAGGAGTGGCGGTTCGCCCACCCGCTTTCTCGCTTTCTCGCCGATTCGCTGATCCGCCGATCCGCCGATCCGCCGATCCGCCGATTTCTGACTATGGATATTTCAGATACCGAAGACCTGTTGTCACTGCGGGAGCATTTCCGGCTCTCGGAGCACGCGCTGCGCGAGGCGCACAAGGAAGGGCTGCGCGCGGAGGACATCCTCTACGCGGTGTTCAATGGCGAGATCATCGAGCAGTATCCGGAGCGCCAACGGGTGTTGATCGTTGGCCCGGTGCGCGACGCAGAGACGCTGGTTCACGTGGTGTGCGACTACGGCTCTGACGAGCTGGTGGCCGTCACCGTCTACATCCCCAACCGCCCCCATTGGCTCACTGCCGTGAACCGGGGAGGACTGGCGTGAGCGGGGGATGCGGGGAACTTTTGGATTTCACTTAACGTCTTAGGAAGGAGTACCTATGGGAGACAACGCACCATCTTATGCAGAACTTTTGGCCGAACTGACCGCACTGCGGCGACAAGTCGCCGCGCTCAATGCTGCTCAGGATACGCTGCACACCTATTTGGGCATCGTGGGCCACGATTTGAAGCAGCCGCTAGGGTTGATTGTGGGTTATTCGGAATTTTTGCTGGAAGTCTATGGCGACGACATGGACGAAGAAGTGCGCCGCGACCTGGGGGTGATCGCCCAGCGTGGTCGCCTGACCACCCAGATGGTGGAAGAGATGTTGCCCCTGTGTACTACCGCGTCGGAGACTTTGGAGTTGAAGCCGTTGGACATGGGCGCGCTGTTTGCCGGGGCGTTGCGGCGGTTGGAAAATGTCACCGCCGGGCTGAATCTGGAGACGGTGACGCCCACAGCGTGGCCTTCCGCCCTGGGAACGGAATTCTTGATTGAGCAGGTCTGGGTGAAAGTGTTGAGCACTGCCTTGCGGTTTCCCCGGCAGCACCCTCGTCTGCATGTGGACGTTGGCGGGATGCCGTTGAACAACGGGCAGGTAGGCTTCTGGCTGCGCAACCAGTCGGACGCAGGCACGCTGACGCCGCCGGATGTCCCCGCGGTGTTGTCATCCCCGGCGAAAGATGCCCTGGAACGCTGGCCCACCCTGATTCTCGCTGACTATATCGTTGCCAAATTGGGGGGCGAAGTGGCCGCGCAATTCGATGCAGAGACGGAGTGCGGCGTGGTGGTGTTCGCCCTCAAAGGATGTTAGATTTAGGTGCAACGCACTTGATTGATTTAACACGAAATTTGACAGTAGATGAAAATTTAGGCTCGTAGTAACGACTTTAGTCGTCAAAAGAACCACTGAAGTGGTTACTACGAATAGACTTTTCATCTACTGAGACTAAGGACTGCAAGACTGTTTTAAGGGAGGGGCTATGTCTCGCAATAAAATTCTGTGGTCTGTTTTGTCTGGTTTGATTCTGTTGGCGTTGGCGTGCAGCCTGTCGCCGACCGGTACACCCACATCCACGCCGACGCCCGCGCTAACGAGCACGCCGCGTCCGACGGGTACGCCCTTGCCGCCCAAGCCGGTGGTGGCTTACACGCCGGTGCCGGCGGGGATGCTCGCGCCGGTGGTGGTGCAGCGCAGCCCGCAGCGCGGCGAATCGCTGACGCCCGATGGCGCGATTGAGATTGTGTTCGATAAGCCAATGGACACGGGCGCCGTGGCGAAAGCGTTCAAAGTAGTCGTCGCCGGGCAGGAGACCGCCGTGAAGGGCGATCTCTCCTGGGCGGACGCGCGCACGTTGCGTTTCCAGCCGGCCGAAGCCCTGGCGCGCGAGACCGTCTACGATGTGATCCTCACGCAGGACGCCGCCGCCGAAACCGGCGAGCCGCTGCGCGAGCCACTCACCTTCCGCTTTGCGACGGCCGGCTACCTTGAAGTCGCGCAGGTCATCCCCAACCCCGACACGGTGGATGTGGAAACGGACGCCGCGATCACGGTCATCTTCAACCGGCCCGTCGTCCCCCTGACCTCGCTCAAGCAGATGGAGGGGCTGCCGCAGCCGCTCGCGTTTGATCCGCCGGTGGCAGGGAAGGGCGAGTGGCTCAACACCTCGATCTACGTCTTTAAGCCGGAGACGGCGTTTTCCGGCGGCATCCCGTACCGCGCGACTGTCGTCGCCGGGCTGACGGACATCGGCGGCGCGGTGCTGGCGGAGGACTACACCTGGACTTTTACGACGATCCCGCCGCAAGTCACCTGGGTCAGCCCGCGCAATCAGGAGACGCTGGTGGACATCAATACCGCCGTCACGGTGCAGTTCAACCAGCCGGTGGATTTGGACTCGTTCAAGCGGGCGTTTACGATGACGGGCGCGGGGCTGCTGTCGCCCAATGAGAGCGGGGAGTTTGCGCTCAACGGCCAGACGGTGACGTTCACACCGACGAAGGCGCTGGACTTCAACACGAAGTACAGCCTGCGGGTGGATACTGGCGTCACGTCGGCGGCGGGCGGCGAGGGGATGCGGGAGCCGTTCGCATGGGAATTCACGACCGTCCCGCTGCCGGAGATTGTCTCGACGTACCCGGAGAACCTGGAGCGCAACGCGCCGCCGCACACCGCGTTCCAGATTCGCTTCAACACGCGCATCAACCCCGACACGGTGATGCCCAACCTCACGATGACGCCGCCGTTGTCGCCGACGCAGGTGTACACGTACTTCTCCGAGTACGACAACACCTTCACGCTGTACTTCGGCGCGCAGCCGTCCAGCGAGTACGAAGTCGTCATCACCGACGGCATCGCCGACCCCTATGGCAACACCATCCCCAGAGGCCGCACCGTCAAGTTCCGCACCGCGCCGCTGGATCCGAGCTATCAACTGCGCGTGCCGGACATGGTGGGGACGTATGACGCCGCGCTCCCGGCGCAGCTCGTTGTAGGATACGTCAACCTCACCCGGCTGGAGTTGGCGTTGTACTCCGTGCCGGTTTCGGCCATCACTGGTCACTATTGGGACTGGCGGGAGAAGCTACCCGACGGCGCGGAATTGTTGCGCGAGTGGCGGCAGGCCCTCGAAAGCCCGCTGAACAAGCAACAGTACACGGCGCTCAACCTCACCGAGTCGGGCGGGGCGCTGGAGCCGGGCGTGTATTTCCTCAAAGTTACCGCGCCGGAGATTAAAGAGGAGTACGCCCGCAGCCAGTTCCACGTCCTGGTGGTCTCGAATCTCAACCTCACGCTCAAGTCGGGGCCGAAGGAGGCCGTGGTCTGGGCGACCGATCTGAGCAGCGGCGCGCCCGTCGCCAACCTCGCGCTCAACTTCAGCCATTACGACGGCGCGTTGGGGACGGCGACGACCGACGCCGACGGGATCGCGCGGCTGGCGCTGCCGGAATACCGCAACAACCTCATCGTGGTCAGCGACGCGCCCTTTGCCGCCGTGGCGGAGGGGTGGGGGCGCGGGATCGGTCCGTGGGATTTCGGTATGGGCGGCGGCGTGTATGCGCAGGATTATCGCGTCTACATCTACACCGACCGCACCATCTATCGCCCCGGCCAGACGGTGAATTTCAAGGGCGTGCTGCGCGCCGAAGACGACGTGACGTTCAGACTGCCGGGCGAGCGTAACGTCGTGGTTAGCATCCGCGACGCGGCCTACGAGGAAATCTACCGCGAGACACTCCCCTTGAGCGGGGTGGGGACGTTTGACGGTTCCGTGACGCTGGGCGCGGGCGCCAGTCTGGGGGCGTATTTCATCACGTTGGAGTTCGGCGACCAGTATCACCAGCAGGACTTCCTGGTGGCGGCCTACCGCGCGCCGGAGTTCGAGGTGACGGTGACGACGGACGCGGCGGAGGTGCAGCGCGGCGCGGACGTGCCGGCGACCATCGCGGCGGCCTACTACTTCGGCGGCCCGCTGGCGAACACCGCCGTCCAGTGGAACGTGCTGGCCGAAACCTACAGGTTCTCCGTCCCCTGGGGCGGGCGCTACAGCTTCGATGACGTAGACGATCCGTTCTCCTGCCGAGGCTGCTGGTGGTGGACGCCGCCCTCCTCCCCCGAACCCATTCTCAGCGGCAGCGGGACGACTGACGGCAACGGCGAGCTGGCTCTCACGCTGAACGGCAAGGAATTGCAAGACGCCCTTACGAATGACGAATTACGAATTACGGATAGCGAGGACCCAGCACTCAGCACTCAGGACTCAGCCCTCTCCACCCGCTTCCCCGCCTCCCGCATCACGTTGGAGGCAACGGCGACCGGACCGGACAACCAGCCGATTTCCGGGCGCGCGTCCGTCATCGTCCATCCGGGGCCGTACTACATTGGCCTTAGCCCGCAGCAGTACGTCGGCGAGGCCGGGGACGAGAGTCCCATTGACCTGGTGGCGGTGGATTGGGCGGGCAACCGACTGGCGGGCAAGGTCATCAAAGTAGAATTGTACCGCCGCGAGTGGATCAACACATTTATGGAAAATGAGTTCGGCGGCGGGTACTGGCGGTGGGAGACGGAGGAAACGCTGGAAAACACCCTAACGGTGACGACCGACGACCGGGGCGAGGCCGTCGCCACGTTCATTCCTGCGCAGGGCGGCTCGTACCACATCGTCGCCATGCCCGCCGAGCCGACGCCGGAGACGGAGGCGATCCGCTCGTCCATCTTCATCTGGGTGGCGGGCAAGGATCAGGTCTCCTGGCGGCGCGAGAATAACGACCGCATCACCCTCATCAGCGACAAGACGAGCTACAAAGTCGGCGAGACTGCCGAAATCCTCATCCCGTCGCCCTTCGAGGGGCCGCACTACGCGCTCATCACCGTCGAGCGTGAGGGCGTCCGCCGCCACGAGGTGGTGCACCTGGAATCCAACAGCGCCGTCTACCGCCTGCCGATCACCCAGGGCGACATCCCGAATATCTACGTCTCGGTGGTGCTGGTGAAGGGCCGGGGACAAGGAGAGGGGGAGAGTGGGAGAGGGGGAGCGCTGGCGGACTTCAAGATGGGATTACTGCCATTGGACGTTGAAGTGCAACCGGTAACTTTGAACTTGCAACTAGAAACTGATCTGCCGCAGGCGCAGCCGGGCGATGAGGTGCAGTACACGCTCCGCGCGACGCTGCCCAACGGGGAACCGGCGGCGGACGTGGAGCTTTCGCTGGACGTGGTGGACAAGGCCGTGCTTAGCCTGATGCCGCGCACTAGCGACATCGTGCAGGGCTTCTACGCGCGGCGGTCGTTGCAGGTGACCACGGCCAGCGCGTTGAGTGTGTCGGTCAACCGCTATCTCAAAGAACTGGCGGAAGATCTGGATTTGTCTTTGCATCAGAATGCGCAGATCGCTGTGGGCTATGTGGCGGAGGCGGAGGAGTCCTTCGCCGCACCGCCGGCAGCGCCGGGTGTGCAGGCGACGGCCTCGCCGATGATGATGGTAGAAAAGCAGGCAGAAGCGGATGGCGGCCGCGCCGAAAGCGTCGCGCCGCCGGCCGGGGTGGAAATCCGCGAGGAATTTGCAGACACGGCCTTCTGGTCGCCGCGCGTCGTCACCGACGGGCAGGGCCGCGCCAGCTTCGTCTTCAAGCTGCCGGATAACCTCACGACGTGGGCGCTGCGGGCCGTCGGGCATAATGCGCAGACTTTCGTGGGCGAGGGAACGGCGGACCTGGTCGCCACCAAGCCGCTGCTTATCCGCCCTGTCGCGCCGCGCTTCTTCGTGGTGGACGACCGGGCGCAGCTCGCGGCCAACGTCAGCAACAACACCGACGGCGATCTTAACGTCGAAGTGACCCTCAGCACCGAGGGCGTGGGCGTCAGCACGGAGACGCCGCCGCGCCAGACCGTCACGATTCCGGCGCGCAGCGAGCGCAAGGTGACGTGGTGGGTCACGGTGGATGATGTGGCAAACGCACAGTTGATCTTCGCGGCGGTCGCCGGCGAGCTCAGCGACGCCAGCAAGCCACGTCTCACCACCGGGCCGGATGGCTCGCTGCTGGTCTTCCGCTACACCACGCCCGACATTGTGGGGACGGCGGGGCAGCTCATCGAGGAGGGCGCGGTGACGGAGGGCGTCGCCCTGCCGCCGGACTTTGACGACCGGCGCGGTTCGCTCACCGTGCAGCTCGACCCGAGCCTGGCCGCCGGGATGCAAGACGGTCTCAAGTACCTGGAGCATTACGAGTACGAGTGTACCGAGCAAACCGTGAGCCGTTTCCTGCCCAACGTGTTGACGTACAACGCGCTCAAGTCGCTGGGGATTCAGAATCCCGAACTGGCGGAAAAACTGCCCGGCTTGATTGACGAGGGTCTGAGCAAGCTCTATTTGCAGCAGAATCCCGACGGCGGCTGGGGCTGGTGGCCGCGCCGCGAGGGGTGGGATTGGTATAGCAGCCCTTACGTCAGCGCCTACGTGGTCTTTGCGATGCTCAAGGCGCAGCAGGCGGGGTGGGAGATCAAGTCAGACGTGCTGAAAAGCGGCGTCGCCTACTTGCAGCAGCAGCTCGTGCCGGTGGCAGAGTACAAGCATTACCGCAACGCCAACCGGCAAGCGTGGCTGCTCTACGTGCTGGCGGAGGCCGGCGAAGCGCCGCGCGCCACACTGGACGAACTGTTCGAGAACCGCGACAAGCTCAGCACCTACGCGCGCGGCTACCTGGCGCAGGCGCTCTGGCTTTACGACGCTAACGACGCCCGCCTGGATACGCTGCTCTCCGACTTCAACAACGCCGCCATCCTCAGCGCGACGGGCGCGCACTGGGAAGAGTCCAACTACGACTGGTGGGCGATGAACACCGACACCCGCTCTACCGCGATCATTCTGGACACGTTGACGAAGCTCGACCCTGGCAACGCGCTCATCCCCAACGTCGTCCGCTGGCTGATGGTGGCCCGGCGGGCCGGCATCTGGGAGACGACGCAGGAGACGGCGTGGTCGCTGATCGCGCTCACCGACTGGATGGTGGAGACCGGCGAGCTTGACGCTAACTATGAGTTCGCGTTCTACCTCAACGACGGCGAGCAGGGGCGTGGGACGGCCACCCGTGAGACGATCCGCGAGAGCGTCAAGAAGGTCATCCCCATCGCCGAACTGCGGGCGGACGTGACCAACGCGCTCACCATCGCGCGCACTGCCGGGCCGGGCCGTCTCTACTATACGGCGCACCTCGAAGTCTACCAGCCGGTGGACAAGGTGGAGCCGGCAGATCGGGGGATCATCGTGCAGCGGCGGTACTCGCTGGCGGCGTGTGTGGCAGAGAAAATTGCGAATAGCGAATCGCAAATGGCGTGCCCGGATGTGCGGGAAGTGGCGCTGGGGGACGTGATCCGGGTAGACCTGACGATTATCGTCCCCCACGACCGCTACTACCTGGTGGTCGAGGACCCGCTCCCGGCGGGCGGCGAGGCGATTGACACGGGCCTGGCGACGACGAGCCTGCTGGCGATGGACCCGACGCTGCGCGGGACCGGCTCTCGCTCCCGCTACTGGTGGTGGTGGAACTGGTACAGCCGCAGCGAGTTGCGCGACGAGAAGGTGGTGCTCTTCGCCGAGTATCTGGCGGCGGGGACATACGAGTACAGCTACACCTTCCGCGCCACGCTGCCCGGCGATTACCACGTCATGCCCACCGTGGCGAAGGAGTTCTACTTCCCGGAGGTCTTCGGTCGCAGCGACGGGCGGCTGCTGACGATAGGGGAATAGCGAAGTTTTCAAAAAGCGGGCAGCGCTTAGGCGCCGCCCGCTTTTTGTTTTAAAAATCACCCTTTTGGCTCTTGCTTTTATTTTTAACCGTGCATATAATTAACCATGTTTGTTTCGGCTAAGGTTTGCGGGATGAATGTCACCCTGATATTCATTGACTATCTATCAAACCTGACGCCAGATCAAAATTTCCCCGCTAGTGCTGCATCGGTTGGGACAAAGGAGGTGGTAACCATTGCGATAAGGAAGTGTGAGATTTCCTTTATGGTTTTAGAGTAAGTCTGAGTTTTTGTTTCTATATGATATGAGGAGAGAAAAAACTATGCGATCCCGATGGTTAAATATTTTCGTGTTGCTGTCTCTGTTGCTGGGGATGCTGCCTTTGACGGTGCAAGCGGCGCCTGCCGCGGCACCGACGGCGGCGCCTGCGGCTCAAGAGACTCCTGACATCGAAGTAGAAGATGCGCTGCGCGCGCAACTTGCGGCGAATGAGACCACGGGCTATCTGATCTATTTCAAGGATAAGCCGGACCTTTCTCCGGCTTACAAAATGGATTGGATTGAACGTGGTCGTTTTGTAGCCAATGCCTTGAATCAAACAGCATTGCGTTCCCAGGCGAACGTCCGAGCTTATCTGGACGCTCGGGGAATTACCTACAAGGCGTTCTGGATCGAAAACGCGATCTCGGTGGAAACCTCCAATCGCGCCACGTTTGATGGATTAATGGCTTATTCCGAAATTGACGCGATTCGCCAGCATCGTCAACTGGGCTTGGTTGAGCCAGAAAAAGCGGCGGCGCCTTCCGCACCTCAGGCGGTCGAGCCGAACATCTTGCATGTGTTGGCTGACCAGGTCTGGGCGCAGGGTTACACCGGCGAGGGAATTGTGGTTGCGAACGTAGATACGGGCGTGCGGTATAGCCATGATGCGTTGGTGGATCACTATCGAGGTAATTTGGGTGGCGGCACGTTTGACCACGATTACAACTGGTGGGATCCCTATGGCGACCATCCGACCGAGCCTGGCGACGATAATGGTCACGGTTCGCACACGATGGGCACGATGGTGGGCGACGACGGTGGCGCTAACCAGATCGGTATGGCGCCGGGCGCTAAGTGGATTGCCTGCCGCGCGTGCAATACCAATAACTGTACTGACGTAGCGTTGTTGGAATGTGCGCAGTTTATCGCGGCGCCGTGGGATTTGACGAAATCGAACGCCAACCCCGATATGCGCCCCAACGCGGTGAACAACTCCTGGGGCGATTGTAGCACGAGCTACGATCCCTGGTATCGGGATGTAGTGGATGCCTGGCAGGCGGCCGGAATTTACCCGGTCTTCTCTAACGGCAACGCCAGCAATTGCGGTTATCCGGAACCTCCGGGACTGAACACCGTGGGTAACCCGGGGCGGTACGGCAACGTCACTGGCGTCGGTTCGACCGGGCGTGACAATGGCCAATATGCACCGCACTCCAACTGGGGGCCGACGGACAACCTCGATGAGATCAACCCCAAGTCGGGTCATGCCGACCTCAAACCACAGGTAGTGGCGCCTGGCGTTAACATTCGTTCTTCGGTCAACACCGGCGATTCGGCTTACCAGGGTGGTTGGGGTGGCACCTCAATGTCTGCGCCGCACGTCACCGGCCTGATCGCGCTGATGTGGAGCGCGGCGCCGTGCTTGATCGGCGACTACGCCACGACCGAGACGATCATCGAGGATACGGCGACGCCGATTCCTTATGATGATGGGACCGGCGGCGGCGCGCACGTGCCGAATCAGGCGACCGGCTGGGGCGAGATCAACGCCCTGGCGGCAGTAGAGGCGGCGGCCGCGTCGTGTGGCGATAGCACGATCACCGGTGAGGTCCTGGATGCGACGACCAATGCCACTATCGAAGGGGCGGCTATCGTTGCGACCAACACTGCCGGTACAGTGCAGCGCAAGGCGGCCTCCAATGCATTGGGCGTTTACGTGTTGAACGTCTTCTCCGACACCTACACCCTGGCCGCCTCGCGCTATGGCTATCAGACGACGGTGGTTCCCAACGTGGCGGCGACGACCGGCGCGACGACCACGCAACACATCGCGTTGACGCCAGCCGAGTTTTACGAAGTCTCCGGGCAGGTGACGGACGCGGCGACCAGCTGGCCGCTTTACGCGCACATCAGCATCAGCGGCGATCCGGTAGGCCCGGCGGCCCCGGACAACAGCGTGTGGACCGATCCCACGACCGGCGAGTACAGCTTGGTGCTGGCCGAGGGCATCACGTACACGTTTGAGGTGGAAGCCTGGGTGGCCGGTTACAGCGCGGCGACGGACGAAGTCGGGCCGTTGACAGCAGATGCGCCGGGTACGGACTTCGCCTTGCAGTCGGATATGGGGAGTTGCGCCGCGCCCGGTTACTACTTTGTCGGCGGCCTGATGGCGAACTTCGAGGATGACGCCTTCCCGCCGGCCGGCTGGACGGTAGTGAACAACGGCGGCGACTGCGTGTGGGTTGGCAACGATCCTGGTGGTCGAGGCAACCTGACTGGCGGTACGGGCAAATTCGCCATCGCCGACAGCGACTACTGCGGCTCCGGTACCACCATGGATACCGAGCTGGTGTCGCCGCTCTTTGATGTTTCTGGTCTGTCACAGGTACACCTGTCGTTTGCTTACGACTACAATTTCTATTCAGCGGGTGAGCAAGCGGCAGCGGATGTGAGCGCCGACGGCGGCGCGACTTGGGTGAACGTTGTGACCTGGAATACCGCCGATCAGCGCGGCTTTTTCTCACAGGATGTCACGGCGATCCTGGGTGGCGCCACCCAGGCGCGCGTCCGTTTCCACTATGTGGGCAGTTATGATTATTGGTGGGAAGTGGACGATGTCGTGTTGGGGAATCCGGTCTGTAACGCGCCAACCGATGGCGGTCTCGTCGTCGGCCATGTCTACGACGAGAACTACCCGACGATGGCCCTGAACGGCGCGGGCGTGGCCAATGCCACCGGTGGCGAAACCATCGCTGTGGCGACGCCGTTGGATGCTGCCGTGGGTGACGCCTTCTACACGCTTTTCGCACCCTCCGGCGCGCAGGTTTTCACCGCCACACTGAAGGGCTATCACCCGGATGTGGCGACGGTGACGGTGGTGGATGGCGGTACGGTGGCGCAGGACTTCGAGCTTCCGGCCGGTATGCTTGACGCGACGCCTGACGGGGTCGCTGTGACGGTCGAACTGGGCTTCACCGATAACGCGACGCTGAATCTGGCAAACACCGGCGGCGGCGCGGCGACGTTTGAGCTGAAAGAGCATGAAGGGCGCTTCGCCCCCATCCACATTCAGGCTTACACCGGCAACCTGCCCGCGGACGACGCCCCCGCTTCTACCGGTCTGGCGCCGCACAAGGCCGCCTCCGTAGACACGGTCGCCCCGATGGCTTCTCCCCTCGCGGCTGCTGCGCCGGCCTTTGCGATTGATCTGGACGCCGGTGAACTGGGGACCTTCATGAGCGATGCGCCGGGCGTCTGGACGACCGTCGGCGGCATCGGGATTGGCGGGCCGTATGCTGGCGACTTCCTGAATGGCGACTTCAGCCAGATGTACGTCATTGACTACGACACCAGCGGCTTCTACGTGGTAGACACCGCCACGGGCGCGGCAACCCTTATTGGAACGAGTACGTCCCAATCTGGACAATCTTGGACCGGCATGGCCGGCGCTCCTGACGGCACGTTGTACGCCGCCTCGACGAATGGTAGTCAATCTTATCTGTACACGGTTGATCCTGCAACCGGCGCCACGACCGTGGTGGGCGAAATTACCAACGCCCCGGTCATCATAGCCATCGCTGTTAACGCTGATGGTCAGATGTACGGCGTGGACATCGGCAGTGACGTGTTGGTGGCGATTGATCCCGCGACCGGCGCGGGGACTGTGGTAGGTTCGACCGGTTTCTCCGCCAACTACGCTCAAGGAATGGACTTCGAGGAAGAATCCGGCGTCCTCTACTGGGCGGCCTATGGTTCCAGCGGCGAGCTGCGAATCATTGACACGGCCACCGGCGCCAGCACGAGCGTCGGCGCGTTCCCTGGCGGCGACGAAGTGGACTGTCTGGCCTTCGCGACCGGCGGCGCGGCGGATGTGCCGTGGCTGACGGAGACTCCGGTGGCGGGCAGCGTCCCGGCGGCGGGCAATGCGCCCATCGGCCTGGGCTTCGACGCGGCTTACGTGGATCAGCCCGGCGAGTATCACGCCGAGTTGATCGTCAAGAACGATACACCCTACGGCAAGTTCAGCGTCCCGGTCACGATGACCGTCGTAGCTCCGCAATCCTGGGGCAAGCTGACAGGCACCGTCACCGGCCTGGGCGTCTGCGACGGCGATCCGGCCCCGCTGGAAGAGGCCGAAGTGCGCGTGGAAAGTGCGACGACCGGCCAGATTTGGCTGGTCACGACCGACGTCAACGGCGCGTATCACCTGTGGATTGACCGGGCGCACAGCCCGCTGACCGTCACCGTCACCGCGCCTGATTACTTCGGCGAGACCGGCGGCGTGGTTGTGCAGCAAGGCCAGACTACCGTGGTGGACTTCGACCTGCGCATCCTGCTGCCGTGTTTGAGCTATAACCCCGCCGACTTTGACGTGACGCTGGCGATGGGCGACAACACCGTCGAGCCGCTGACCTTGAGCAATACCGGTGCGGCGACGGCGGAGTATGAGTTGTTTGAGATCGCGGGGGGCTTGATCCCGCTACAGGCGATGACGCGAAGCACACAATCCCGCGCTGTGGAATTGTCCCTGGCGAAGTCGCCGGCGACCAACACCACGCCTGCGACGTGGATGCCCATGGGCGACCTCGAGTTCGCGGTGGATGACGGTACGGCCGAAGACTCCATCGGTTTGACTGCCGGTGGGCAATTCCTCTGGCTCAACCGCTTCACCCCCAACGCTGGTGATTTCCCCTTCCACCTCGATCAAATCTCCATCATCTTCAATAACACCGTGAATGTCGGCGACGACATCCAGTTGGTGATCTGGCAGGACGCCGATGGCGACCCAAGCAATGGCGCCGTATTCGTCTACGCTGAGAATGCCACGGTTTTGAACAACGACTTCGCCACCTGGAACAATTACCAACTCGCCAGTTCTCCCGTGTTCTTCGGCCCCGGGGACGTGCTGGTTGGCGTCGTCAACCGCTCTGGCGCTTCAGGCCTTTTGGATTATCCCGCCGCGGTTGACCAGAGTTCAACCTCACAACAGCGTTCCTGGATCGGGCTTTATAGCGGCGATCCCCCTGATCCGCCTACCTTGCCGCCCGATTCCGACTTTGGGATTATTGACGACTTTGGTCTGGCCGGCAACTGGACCCTGCGCGCCAGCGGCGCTACGGGCACCGGCGGCGGCACCGGCGGCGGCATCCCCTGGCTGACCGAAACTCCGGTCAGCGGCACGATCGCTGCCGATAATGACTCCGTGATTGACCTCACCTTCGACGCGGGCGTGCCCGAAACGATGCAACCCGGCACGTATTTCGGCGAGTTGAAAGTAGATAGCAACGCCGCGAACGACGTTGCCAACATCCCCGTCACGCTGACCGTTGAGGCCCCGGCTACCTGGGGCAAGATTGAAGGCGTCGTCACGGGCCTGGGCTACTGCGACGTTGCCACGCCCATCTTGCTGGAAGAGGCGGAAGTCACCATCGAATCCGGCACCGGGTTGGTCGAATGGACGTTGTTGACCGACGAGAACGGCGCGTACCAGCTCTGGCTGGACGCGGCGCACAGCCCGGTTGATATCACCATCGCCTACCCCGACCACATCACACAGGTCTTCAATGACGTGGTGGTGACTGCGGGCGGGACGACAACGCGCAATGCCGCGCTGCGCTGGGCGCAGCCGTGCCTTGCGGTGGATCCGGACATGTTCGACGTCACGGTGACGTTGGGCACGAGCACAACCGTGCCGTTCACGCTGACAAATGCGGGAGCGGGAGATGCAGCCTTCGATCTGGCTGAGACTAATGGCGGCGTGAACCCGCTGCTTCCACAGTTGTTGGCGCCTACGGCTGCGGCAACCGGCGGGACTTCTGTCAGTCTGTTGCAGTTTGGCGAGAGCAATGTCACTTTGACCGGGAGTGTGGTATCGCCGCATTTCTCTGAAGAGGACATCCTGCTCGATCAAGCGCCCAACGCGGACAATGGCATATTCTCGGATGCCGGCTGTGATGGATGTACCTCTGGTGTGCAGGTGGTCGCCGAGAACTTCTCGCTGGATGCAGAAGAAACCATAGGCCAGATTGTGCTCTGGTCAGGATACTACTCGACCGATACACCGATTGACCCTGATCACCTCACGGTCATCTTCCACGCCGATGCGAGTGGGTCTCCTGGTACCGCGCTCTCCACTGAGACGGATGTGTCTTATGAACGCGTGCAGACCGGCGTGGTGCTCTTCGGAGTACACGAATGGATGCACACGCTGACTTTGGCGAATCCTGTGACCCTGGCTCCAGGTACGTACTGGGTCGAAATCTACAATGATACCGGCTCCGGTACGGACGATTTCTTCTGGGAAACGGGTAATGTTGACACGATTGGAAACGGGCTGACGGGGAGCGCCTGGGCTACGCAAGCGCCTGGCAGTTCTTGGAACCTGGATACGGCGACCGAGATGGCCATTCAGCTCATCCGCTCCACTTCTGGCCCAGTGGGTGGAAACATCCCCTGGCTTTCCGAGAACCCCGTCTCCGGTGCCGTGGACGCTGACGACACCTTCGTTGTGGACGTGACCTTCGACGCCAGCGACGCCGTCACCCAAATCACGCAGCCGGGCGAATACTTCGGCACCCTCTTCGTCAACAGCGACGATCCGGTCAACGACGAGATCCCTGTCCCGGTCACGATGACCGTCGTCCCGCCCGCCACCTGGGGCAAGCTGATGGGCACCGTCACCAGCCTCGGCTACTGCGACGCCGATCCGGCGCCGTTGGTCGACGCGGAAGTGCTCATCGAGAGCTGGATGACCGAGACGGTCATGCTCACGACCACCACTACACTGCTGAGTGAAGGTTTCGAGGGCACGTTCCCGCCCGCGGGGTGGACCTTGACGCAGACGGGTGGCTCTACCACCAGTGCGTGGGTAAACACTACTGGGCAGGCCCATTCTGGTAGCTATTCTGCTTATCAGAATGATAACCTTCCGAGTGGGATCACCTCATGGTTCATTCTGCCCCAGATAACCGTTCCTACCGTAGGCGCTTTGGCTTTCTGGCAGTATGAGAACTGGAGCAGTTACTATACCTACCACGGCATCTGGGTTTCGACAACCTCTGCCGACCCGGCTGATTTTGTTGAGTTAGTCGAGATTGGGGCAGGAACCGAGGATGCCTGGGAGCAAGTCAGCGTAGACCTCAGTGCCTATGCTGGTCAAACAGTTTATCTGGCTTTCAACTACCAGGGTTCCTATGCTGATGAATGGTACGTGGACGACGTAAGCATCACAGGAGAATCCGCCGCGCTGACGGATGTTCCCATCAGTTGGTCTCTGACCACCGATGTGAGCGGCACGTATCAGGTCTGGCTGGACGAGATGTACAGCCCGGTCACCATCACCGTCTCCTACCCCGACCACGAGAAGGGCGAGGTGATCGCGCCGGTGACAGGCCAGAACACCACCACCCAGGACTTTGACCTGCGCTTGCTCGTCCCGTGTGTGGAGGCCGATCCGTTGGCCTTGCACGCCACGCTCGAACTTGGTGCGACCGCGACTGAAGCGCTTACTCTCACCAACACCGGCGCCGCCGATGCAGACTGGGAGATCGCCGAAGCTGGCTCTGACGTAGTCTGGCTGGCCGAAGCTCCCATTTCTGGGACGATGGTCGCCGACACCGGTGAACAACTCGTGGACGTGGATTTCGATGCCGCTCAGGTTGATCAGCCCGGTGAGTACTACGCCGACCTGTGGATTGATAGTGATGATCCCACGTCCCCGTCTGTACTCCCGGTGACCATGACCGTCACGCCGCCCGCTTCCTGGGGGCAACTGACGGGACAGGTCAGTTCCACGGGTCACTGCGACGTCAACCTGGCGCCGTTGCCCGGCGCGGACGTGCTCATCGAGAGCTGGCTGACGGACATGAATACGGTTACTGTGCCTTTGCTCGAAGAAGGCTTCGATGGCACGTTCCCGCCCGCGGGGTGGGTGTTGACGCAGACCGGTACGGTCATAGATGATGCAGGGTGGGTACGAACGACTTTGCGCGTTAATTCGGGTTCGTATGCTGCTTATCATAATGATGACAATAGTGATGCCGGCACTGCTTCCTGGATGATCATGCCGCAAGTTGCAATTCCCGCCGGGGGCGCTGAACTGGCCTTCTGGCAGAATGAGAACTGGGGTAGCTACGCGATCTATCACGGCATCTGGGTTTCGACGGCCTCCGCCGATCCCGCCGACTTCGTTGAAGTGATCGATCTTGGCGCTGGAACCGAGGATACCTGGGAAGAAGTGACGCTGGATCTGAGCGCCTATGCCGGGCAGTCCATCTACATCGCATTCCACTACGAAGGTGACTATGCTGATGAATGGTATGTGGACGACGTGAGCGTTTCTTACGAAATGCAAGCTGTCACGCCTGTCTACACCTTCAACACCACCACCGACGCTGCTGGAATGTACAGCTACTGGATGCCCGCCGGTTCGTATACGGTGACGGTGACGGCCGCCGATCACGTCGGCAACTCCGCCACCGCGACGGTGATCGCTTCCGGCGCTGTGGCGCAGGACTTCAGCCTGACCTGGCTCGGTCCGTGCGTGACCGGCATCGAACCGTCCGCAATGGAAGTCACCGTGGCGATGGGGATGAGCACCACCCTGCCGCTGACGATGACCAACGACGGCGCGGGCGCGCTAAACTTCCAGTTCTCGGAGGAGAACGGCGGCTTTGTGTCCACGTTGCGGATGGCGGTACAGCAAGCTGTGCAAGCCTCGACCCTCATCTGGAACGCGGAAAAGCTCAAGGGCGAGTGCGCGGTCTACGTGGATTCCCCGTTGGCCGAACCCGCTGAAGCTAAGGCGTGCTACGATTTCGTGCCGGAGTCGCAAGTCTTCAACATGCCCATGTCGCCCAGCGATATAGGGTACGCTTTGGAGATGTACAACACCGATACGCTCGTAACTTTCCCGTTGAACAACTTCACAGGGCAAACCGTTGTGGGAGCTCTCAGCGCCAGCTACTATGGCGTGGACTTTGATCCCACCGCAACGGTGCTCTATGCGTTGAACGACAACACCGATCAACTAGGGACGATCGACCTGACGACCGGCGCGTTCACCGCGTTGGTGCCGTGCGCGGCGCCTGTTGATAACTGGACCGGACTGACCATTGACCCGATCAATGGCACCTTCTACGCTTCGGATGCTACCGATCTCTACATCATCAACCCGGCGACGGGCGCGAGCACGTTGGTTGGCCCGTTTGGTGGCGGTAGCTCCATCATGATCGAAATCGCAATGAATACCGCTGGTGAGATGTACGGCCACGATATTGCTACCGATTCGATCTATCGGATCAACCCGGCGACCGGCGCGGCCACACTGATCGGCGCGACCGGCTACGCCGCGAACTTCGCGCAGGGCATGGACTTCGACAACAGCGACGGCACCCTCTACATCTTCCTGTACCAGGGCGGCGGCGCGAACGTCTACGGCACCGTTAACCTGGCGACCGGGGCGGTAACGCCGCTGGCGGTGAGTTCGCCATCGGGTGAGTTCGAAGGCGCGATCCAGGTTCCGGGCGCAGCCCCGATCCCCTGGCTCTTCGAGGATCCAGAGTCGGGCGCAGTGCCGGCTGCGACGACTGGAACGGCCGACATCACCTTCGACGCGGGTGTGCCTGAAGTGACGCAGCCCGGCGACTATGCCGGCGTCCTGACCGTCAACAACGACGACCCCGTGTGGGATGGGTACAGCCTCCCCGTGACCATGCACGTCACCCTCCCCGCCACCTACGGCCAGATCACCGGCACCGTCATGGGCCTCGGCCCGTGCGACGATCCGGCGACCGCCGTGGCGTTGGAAGGCGCGGAAGTTACGGTTCAAAGCGCGACCCAGACCTGGACGTTGTTTACCGACGCAGACGGCGTCTACACGCTCTGGCTCGACGCAGCGCACAGTCCGGTCAGCATCATGGCTAACGCGGCAGATTACGTCCCCTCCGTTAGTACCGGTGTGGTCGTGACTGCCGGTGAAACCACGCTGCGCAATTTCGCACTGCACCCCTTAGCGCCGTGCATGAGCGTGACGCCGGCTGACGCGCACGTCACGTTGGCGATGGGCGTGAGCACCACGCTGCCGATCACCGTGGGCAACACGGGGATGGCGGCGTTGGACTGGAGCGTGAAGGAGAAGGCGGGTGGCTTCCAGGTGATGGCGCCGATGGCCGGCGAAGACGTCCTGGTGGTCAGCTATGACAACACCGCGGCGACCGCCATGGAAGCCGCCTTGACCAACCTGGGGTATACCTACCTGGATGTAGAAAGTAGCGCCTTCCAGACGATGGCGATGGCCGATTTGCTGGAATACAGAGCAGTCTTCTACGCCGGTAGCTCTTCTGGCGACAGTTGGGCGCAGGCCATGGCCTACCTGAATGCGGGCGGCGCGCTCTACATCTCCGATAACGACCTGGGCTATTACAATAGCAGCACCACCTTCTACCAGACCTACCTCCAGGCCACCTACGTCAGCGATTCAGGCGCCGCCGGCGTGCTCACCGGCGTGGATATCATGGCCGGCGTCAACCCGGATGTCAGCTCTGACCCGTATCCCGATGACTTCATCGTCGGCGCGCAAGGGGTTGAGATCTTTGAAACGCCGGGCACCAACTCCGCCGGTGTAAAGGTGGAACGCAATGGCTACAGGGCCATCTACACCTCGTTCGACTTTGCCTACGTCGCGGCTGCCGCTGACGAGCAGGCCATTGTCGAGCGTATCATGGACTTCCTGGCGCCGGTTGACGTTACCTGGTTGACCGAAGACCCAACCTACGGCACGGTCGCGCTTGCGGCGACTGCGCCCGTCACCCTCACCTTCGACGCCAGCGTGCCGGAAGTCACCCAGCCGGGCGACTACTACGCCACGCTGACCTTCGAGGATGGCGTTGTCGAGGTCGAAATGCCGGTCACTATGACCGTCGAACCGCCCGCTACGTGGGGCAAGATCGGCGGGCTGGTGCAGGGTCTCGGTTACTGCAACGTGATGACCACGCCGCTGGAAGGCGCCGTCATCTTCGTCGAAAGCACCGTGACCACCGACACCTGGGCCGTCAAAACCGACGCCGCCGGTATGTACGGGGTCTGGTTCGACGAAATGTACAGCCCTGTCAACGTTACCATCTCCTACGAGGCCGGTTACGGCGAGCAGGTCTTCACCGGTGTAGAAGTGAACGGCGGTGAAGTCACGCCGCTCAACGCCAACCTCCTCTTTATGGCACCGTGTATGACGGTCGCGCCGGAGGCCCTGGCCTTCTCCGTGCCGATGGGGACCTCCACCACGGTGGCCCTCAACCTGGAGAACCTGGGCGCTGCGAATGGGACGTTCCTGGTCAATGAGCTAAGCCTGGGCATTGACCCGCTCGGCCCGTTGGCCGCCGGCGGCCCCGACATCTTCGGGTATCGCTTCGCGGATTCCAACCAAGCGGGCATCGCTCCGACCTACGCCTTCGTGGACATCGCCGACGTGGGGACCCCCGTAACGCTGGGCGACAACGACTTTGAAGAAGTGGCTATCGGCTTCGACTTCAAATTCTACGGCGACAGCGCGGTTGACCCCAACGTCTACCACACCGTCTTCGTCAACAGCAACGGCTTCCTCTCCTTCGGCGCCGGCTCCACCGACATCAGCCCCGACGCGTTGCCCAGTCCGACGCTGCCCGACAACCTCATCGCCGTGGCCTGGGATGACCTCAAGCCCGGCGTGGGTGGGACGGTCTACGTCGAGAACTTCGCGCAGTGCCCGTACAACCCGCTCGCTACCACCGTGGACGCCTGCTTCATCGCGCAGTACACCAACTACGTCCACGCCGATGGCAGCCCGGCGGGCACCTTCGAGGTCATCCTCTTCCGCACCGGCAGCATCCTGATGCAATACGCGGACGTGGACGCGCCCGATGCGGGCACCGGCATCGAAGGGCCGCTCGGCCTCTCCGGCCTCAACTACGACCCCGCGCTGGCGGACGAACTGGCGATCTGCTTCGCTTACCCTGGCGAATGGTTGGATTGCCAGTCCTCCCAGGTGCCGTGGCTGACGGTGGCTCCAACCGAAGGCGACGTCGCGGCGCACACGGACGAGACGCTCGCCGTGGTGCTTGACGCCAGCGTGCCGGAAGTCTCCGAACCGGGCGTCTACATGGCGCAGCTCACCGTCGAAACCAATGACCCCTACTTCCCCTACCGCGTCATCCCCGTGACCATGACCGTAGGCCATCCGGCCTCCCTGGTCAAGTTGGCGGGTATTGTCACGACCTGGGGGCAGTGCGACGCCGTCAGCGAAACGCTGGCGGGTGTACAAGTCGCCATCGCGACCAGCTCTGGTGAAAGCTTCATCCTCACCACCGACGCCATGGGCGCCTATGCGACTTGGGTCCCCCTGGGCGACGCCTACACCATGACCGTCTCCTACCCCGGCTACGTTCCCGTTACCCTCGTGGGCACGGTGCAGACGATGATGCAGCCGCGCAACGTTGACCTGCGCGCGAATCTGCCTTGCATCAGCCTCACGCCGGCCAGCTTCGACGTGACGGTGGCCAAGGAACGCACGGTCACGCGCACGCTGACCATCCACAACGCTGGCGCGGGCGACTTCGCCTACGACAACATCTTCGGCTCCAGCCTGTGGCTGTCGGTGGCGCCCAAGATGGACGTTGTCCCGGCCAACGGTGTGCAGGATGTCATCCTCACCTTCGACGCCACCGGCGCGGTCGCCGGCGACGTCTACTCGACCGTCCTGGAAATCGCGCACCTGAACCCGGTAGTGAGCCGCTTGCTCGTCCGCCCCGTGCGGATGACCGTGCTCGACGAACCGGTCGTTCTGGTAGACGTTGCCAAGATGTCCGCTCCGGCGGACTTCGTACTGCCCGGTGGCCTGATCACGTACACCGTGGTCTTCACCAACAGCTACGACCGCCCGCTGGTACTGACGGCGACGGACTTCATCCCGGCAGACACCACCTACGTTCCGTCGAGCGTCACGGGTGGCGCCGTCTTCGCGGATCCGACCGGTGATGTCATCACCTGGAACGGCTCCCTGGAGGCTGGCGTCAGCGCGACGTTCAGCTATGCTGTGGAAGTCGGCGCGGAGGTCGTGCGCGGCGACTTGATCACTAACACAGTGACCGTCGAAGCTGCGGGTTTGACCTTCACCGCCGATGTGGTGGTCCTCGTCGGCCCGGTGACTCGGTCTATCTTCATGCCGTTGGTGATGCGCGTAGCGCCGTAACCGCACCGCCTCGGCGGTGAAGGTACTCTCACGAGAGCCAGCAGGATTCTTTCTGCTGGCTCTCTCTTTGTCCTGGTTTGTGGCGTGCCTGGCCGATACGGGTATAATGGCGTGGGTCGCACCCCCGAAGAACCGGTCACACCCCGGTCCTTCACTATTTTATTTTAGGAACAGGAGGCTTCACTAATGTTACAAAATGGATACAGGAAATTGTGGTTTTTGGGACTGGTCGCGTTGCTGTTGTCCTTCGGCGTGATGCGCGCCGGGGTGCAAGCGGCGCAGCCCGACGCCCCCCCCACGCCGTTGCAGGCGACGGTGGGCGCCGCCGTGCATGCGGATGTTTCCGCGCCGCTGCGGGAGATGGCGCGGCTCTCTCAGACGCCGACCGGGGGAGGGGATATCCCGGAGACCAACTTGCGGCTCCCGCGCCCCTGGCAGATTGAAACCCTCACGGGCGACGACCCCGTGCGGCAGTCCATCCTCGGCCCGCTGGCGATGCCCGCCCCGCTGTACAGCTTCGACGGCGTGGGCAACGTCAACGGCGTCCACCCGCCCGACACCCAAGGCGACATCGGCTACGACCCGGCGACGGGCACGAAGTACTACGTCCAGTGGGTCAACCTCTCGTATGCCATCTGGGACGTGACCGGCGCGACGCCGGTGCAACTGCTCGGCCCGGTCGCCGGCAATACCCTTTGGCAGGGTTTCGGCGGGCCGTGTCAGAGCGACAACCACGGCGATCCCATCACCCTCTTCGACCCCATCGCCAACCGCTGGCTGATGAGCCAGTTCTCGGTGGATGGGCCGTACTACCAGTGCATCGCCGTTTCCCAGACTGCCAATCCGACCGGCGCGTGGTATCGCTACGCCTTCCAGGTCAGCGCCACCAAGATGAACGACTACCCCCACTTTGGCGTCTGGCCCGATGGCTACTACATGACCGTCAACCAGTTCACCGGCGGCTCCTCCTGGGGCGGCGCGGGCGTCTTCGTTTTCGATCGCAGCAAAATGTTAGTGGGCGATACCACCGCCACATTCCAATCCTTTGACCTCTATAGCGTCAACTCCGACTTTGGCGGGATGTTGCCCTCCGATCTGGATGGGTCTACCCTGCCGCCGACGGGCGCGCCCAACTACTTCCTGGAAGTGGACGATGGCGGGTGGATTCCACCCAACGACGCGATGCGCATCTGGAAATTCCACGTGGACTGGACAACGCCCGCCAACACCACCTTCGGCCTCAACGGGCAGCCCAACTACGTGGTGCAAGTGGCCGAGTGGACGCCGGTCTGCCCGAGCACCCGCGCCTGCGTCCCGCAACCGGGCACGTCGTACCGGCTGGACGCGATTGGCGACCGCGTGATGCATCGTGCCGCCTATCGCAACTTCGGCACGCACGAATCGCTGGTGGTCAACCACACCGTGGACGCCGGCGGCGGAATCGCCGGGGTGCGCTGGTATGAAGTGCGCGGCTTCAGCGCCACGCCGGCTATTTACCAACAGGGGACGTATTCCCCGGACTCCAACTATCGCTGGATGGGCAGCATTGCGATGGACACGATGGGCAACATGGCCCTGGGCTACAGCGTCTCCAGCAGCAGTGTCTACCCCTCCGTGCGCTACACCGGCCGCCTGGCGACCGATCCCCTCAACCAGATGCCCCAGGGCGAAGGCTCGCTGGTGGTGGGCAGCGGCGTCCAGGAAAGCTCCTACTACCGTTGGGGCGACTACAGCATGATGGGCATTGACCCGGTGGATGACTGCACGTTCTGGTACACCCAGGAATACATGCAGACTACCGGCTACAACACCTGGTCCACCCGCATCGGCGCGTTCCGCTTCCCCAACTGCACCCAATCGGCGCCGGGCATGTTGCGCGGCGTGGTGACGAGCGGCGGGCAGCCGGTGGGCGGCATCACCATCGCCGCCCAGGCCGGCAGCGACGAGCCGAAAACCACGGTGAGCGCGTCGAATGGCGTGTACGCCCTCTCGCTGGCCGCCGACGCCTATACGGTCACGGCGAGTGGCTACGGTTACCTGCCCTTCACGCAGACCGACGTGCAGGTTAACGAAGGGGTGACCACCACACTGAACATCCCTCTGACGGCGGCCGCAATGCACACCGTCTCCGGTCAGGTGACAGACGCCGAAACCGACTGGCCGCTCTATGCGCGCATTCAAATTCAGGGCGCCCCCTATAACCCGCCGGCGCCCTACAACGAAGTGTGGACGGATCCCGTCTCCGGTGAGTACAGCGTCTCGCTGGCCGCCAACGGCGTTTACACACTGACCGTCACCTCCTGGGTCGCGGGGTATACCACTGCGAAGCGCACGATCGGGCCGCTGAGCGGCGCTACCGTGGCGGACTTCGCCCTGCAACCCGATCGAGTGACCTGCGTTGCGCCGGGCTACACTCTGACGCGCGTGCCGTTCTACGAAACCGCCTTCGATGGCGGCTTGCCGGCCGGCTGGTCGGTGGTGGATGCTGCCGGGAGCGGCGTCGTCTGGCGCTTCGACGACCCTGGCGCACGCGGCAACCTCACCGGCGGCAGCGGCGCGTTCGCTATCGTGGACAGCGACAAGAACGGGCCAAAAGCCGTAGACACCTCCCTGCGTTCGCCTGCCTTCGACTTTTCCGGCGAGACGACGGTGATTTTGGAATTCAAGTACGACTTCCGCTGGTACACGTATGGGAACGCCGAAGTCGCCGACGTGGACGTGAGCCTCAACGGCGGGACGACCTGGACCAACGTGTGGCGGCGCAGCGGCGCCAGCGACCGCGGCCCCAAGACCGCGCGCGTGAACCTTTCCGCGCTGGCCGGCGGCCAGGCAGACGTGCGCGTACGCTTCCGCTACTACAACGCCAACTATGACTGGTGGTGGCAGGTGGACGACGTCTTCCTGGGAACTGTGGCGTGTGACCCTGCCGCGGGCGGGCTGATTGTCGGCGCGGTCACGGATGCCAACACCGGCGAGCCCCTCGTCGCGCAGATTGCCGGCGCCGCAGGACAGACCACGTCGAAACTGAACGGCGCGTCCGGCGACGCCTTCTACGCCCTCTTCGCCCCGCTCGCTTCCCCCGCGATCACGGCCACGGCCACCGGCTATGGCCCGCTGTCGGCCACGCCCACCCTGGTGCAGAGCGACACGGTGCGGCAAGACCTTGCTCTGCCGGCCGGCGTCCTGGAAGTTGCTTCCACACTGCCGCAGACGATCACCCTGATCGCTGACAGGCCCGAAAGCGCCACGGCCACCCACGTCCTCACCCTGACCAACACGGGCGGATACGCGCTGGACTTCGACCTCCAATCCATCAACGCGCCTGCGCCGGATGAGGGCTTCGGCCCGTTCTCGGCGGCGACGCGGCGTATCTCTCCCAAGCACCTGCACGACCGGGACGCCCAAGCGTCACGGATGCTTGAAATGCCCACCGCGCCCCTGTGGCCCGGCGGCGCCGTCGCACAGACGTGGACGAGCGTGCTGACGGCCCCGTGGGGCATCGTCGTCATGCCCGACGCCAGCCTGTGGATCAACGACACGCGCTGGGGCGGGGGCCTGGATCGCCACTATCGCTTCCTGGCCGACGGGACGCCCACCGGCGAATGGGTGGACACCTTCTCCGCGGTGAATGTGTTTGCTGCCGATATGGTCTACGACCCGGTGGCGGACGTCCTCTGGCAGGTCAACGTGGGCGACGACAACTGCATCTACGCGCTGGACGCGGCGACGCTGGCGGCGACCGGCGCGCGCATCTGCCCGGCCTTCGGCATGTCCCAGCGCGGTTTGACCTATGACCCGGTGAGTGACACCTTCCTCAGCGGCTCGTGGAACGACCAAAACCTCACGCGCTTCAATCGCCAGGGCGACATCCTGGCCTCCTGGGATACCGCGCTGAACTTGGCCGGTCTGGCCTACAACCCGGCGTCCGGCCACCTCTACGCCCTCGTCAACGCGGCCGGCGCCTACGACGTTTACGTGCTGGACATGCGCAACAACGCGGCCCTGCTCGGCGGCTTCGACGTCCCCGGCCTCGGCGATTACGAACAGGCCGGTCTGACGCTCGACGCTGACGGCGCCCTCTGGACGGTCAACCAGGTCACGGGCGAGGTGATTCAGTTCGCGCCCGGCGAACCTTACGCTCCCTGGGATTCGGTTGCCTGGCTGCAAACGACCCCGGTGAGCGGCGTCGTGGCGGTGGGCGTCGGGCAACCCGTCGCGCTGATGCTGGACGCGACGGGGCTGGAATCCGGCGACTACGTGGCGCACCTGCGCGTCAACAACAGCACGCCCTACGGTGCGCAGAACGTGCCGGTGGTCCTGCGCGTGCTTTCTAACTACAACGTGACCGCCGGCCCGACGCCGCAGGGACAGACGGGTGACCCTGGCAGCGCCGTGGTCTACACGATCAACGTCACCAACACCGGCGCGGTGGCGGATACCTACACCGTCACCGTCACCGGCGCTGACTGGCCGGTGGACATTCTGCCGGCGGTTGGCCCGTTGGCGGCGGGCGCGAGCGCCGCTCTGCCCGTTACCGTGACGGTCCCGGCGGGCGCTCTGTGCGGTGCGAGCGACCATATCACCATCACTCTCACGTCCCAGGGGAGCGCGTCCCGCGTGGCCCAGGCGTCCCTGACGACCACCGCGAACGCGGTGTACGACCTGGACGCCGCGCCCGCGCCCGTGGCCCTGTCCGGCGACCCCGGTGAGACCGTCTCTGGTGCCGTTGTGGTCACCAACACTGGCAACTGTCAGGATACTTTTGAAGTGAGCACGTCCGGCCGCTGGGCGGCTCCCGTGCTGACGCCGACCGTTACCCTGGCGGCTGGCGAATCGGCGCCGGCTGCCGTGCAGGTGCGCATCCCCGCGACGGCGCAGGCCGGCGATAGCGACACGGTGCAGTTGGTCGCGCAGTCGCAGGGCAGCCCGGCGCAGTCGGCGACGGCGCAGATCGTCGTGACGGCCAACGCCATTCATGCGGCGGCGCTCTCACCGGCGACGGCAGCGCAGAACGGCTTCATCGGCGCAGACGCGGTCTACGCCTTTGAACTGTCTAACATGGGCAATGGGGACGATACCTTCACCGTTTCTACCGTTGGCGGCGAGTGGCCGATGGCCTTCGCGCCATTGTCTGTCACCCTGGCCGCCGATGCTGCCGCTCCGATCGTCTTGACTGTGACCGTCCCCATGACGTTGAATTCCGGCGACCACGACACCATCGTCTTGCTCGCCGTGGGCAGCGGTGGGAGTGTGAGCAGCACAATCACGACGACGGCGGTGCTGAGCTACGGCGTCCAACTGCGCGCCGAGCCATCCGCCGGCGAGTCGTTGCCCGGCAGCCCGTTGACGTACACGCTGTGGGTCACCAACACCGGCGGCGCCGCCGACACGTTTGATCTGGCCGTGAGCGGCAACGTCTGGACGACCACCGTTGTCACCGTCGTCGGGCCGCTGGCGGCCGGCGCGGGCGTTCCGCTAGACTTGCGCGTGGACGTGCCCGCGTCCGCAGCCCTCGGCGCGACCGATACGGTGCGGCTGACCGTCGCCTCGCAGGCCGATCCGGCGATCTCCGCGCAGGTAGCCGTCACCACGACGGCGGTGGACTGCCTGCCGGTGCGTGGGCCTTCGTTCACCACCACGCCGGCGCAGCCCAGTCCGGGGCAGGTGGTGACGTTCACCGGCGCCGTGGCGGCGGGAACGCCGCCCATCACCTACACCTGGAACTTCGGCGGCGGCGCGCTGGCTGTAGGCCAGGTCGTGACGCATACCTTCCCGTCCCAGACGGGGGTGATACCCTACCCGGTCGTGATGACCGCGACCAATGCGTGTGGTCAGGTTTGGGTGCGGGGCGTCGTCACCGTGCAGTCGTACCAGATTTACTTGCCGCTGGTGCTTCGAGCTTCCCCATAACCCGTTTCTAAAGGATGCGCCCGTCCCCCAGAGTGAGGACGGGCGCATCCTCAATGTACAAGCCGTT
>DAOUGD010000022.1:0-2366 GCA_034429475.1 Anaerolineae bacterium | reverse complement strand
TGCGGCGGCCCAGGACTGGCGGATTCCTGGCGGGGGTGAAATAATGACCCTGCAAGGAGTTTCCCATGAAGGAATCAAAAGCACTTGGATTGAGTGATCGGTCAGCCGCTTCTCGGCAATCGGGCCGGTTTGACGAGGACTTTAAACGCGATGCCGTCCGATTGGTGGTGGATGAAAAGTACAGCATCCCGGCGGCCGCCAAGGCAGTCGGAGTAAGCGTCCAAACGCTCCGGGCTTGGCACAAAAAGTTCGCCCCGCCCCTCGAACCGTGCGGCGAGAACGCCACGCTGGAAGAGTTACGGGAGGAGAACAAGCACCTGCGGAAGCAGCTTCGGCGGGCCGAACTGGAACGCGAAATCCTAAAAAAAGCCACGGCGTATTTTGCGAAGGAGTCGCTGTAAAATACGCCTGGATCCACCAACATCGCGACTCGTTTCCCGTGGCGGTCATGTGCGACGTGCTCCAGGTTTCGACCTCGGGCTACTACGATTCGATCGATCGGCCCCCGAGCGAACGCCAGAAGCGTCACGAGCGAATCCAACAGGCCGTCGAACAAGTCTACGCGGAATCGCACGGCGTTTACGGCAGCGTGAAGGTCGCCAAGGTACTGAAGCAACGCGAAGACATGGAATCGGCGTGCCGGAACACCGTGGCCGCGGCCATGCGTGAAATGGGCCTGAAAAGCTGCATCTGCAAGCGTTTCACGCCGACCACGACCCAATCCGATCCGACGAAGCAGCCTGCCGATAACGTACTCGACCGCGACTTCACGGCCGATGCTCCGAATCGCAAGTGGGTGACCGACATCACCTACTTGGCGACGGCGGCCGGCTGGGTATATCTGGCGGCGGTGGTCGATCTGTTCAGCCGCAAGGTGGTGGGGTGGTCGATTGGCGCGTCGTTGGCCACCGAGTTGGTCAGCGATGCCTTGCGCAACGCCATCGAGCGTCGTCGGCCTGACGGCAAGCGGTTGCTGCACCACTCGGATCGCGGATGCCAATACACGAGCGACGCCTACCAAAAAACCTTGAAGCTGCTGGGCATCACCTGTTCGATGAGCCGTCGCGGCTGTTGCTACGACAACGCCGTGATGGAGCGATTCTTCTGGTCGTTGAAGTATGAGTGGACGAATCACGAGCAGTATGCTAATCTGGAGGAAGCTCGCATGAGCGTCTTTAGATACATCGAGACTTTTTACAATCCAATACGGTTACACGAAACGTTGGACTATCTTTCTCCGGATGCCTACGAAGCCGAAAACGCCCCGGCGGTTGCGGCGTAAAAAACGTCCCGCCAGGAATCCGCCAGTCCTGGGCCGCCACAAAATTGTTTACACCAGATAATGCGGATGTCGTGAACTACAAATGTGGTCTCAAGGTGGGCGATTTGATTCAGCTGCGAAAGGATTTGGTTATTCTGGATCATCATGGTAAACCAACCGGAAAGATTGAGCACGCTGGCGATGTATGGCTTGTTCTTGCCGGCTATTCCGAAGATCCGGGGATAGTATTTTTTCGCCAATACAATGGGGAACTATCGGCATGGAGCGACGACCCATCTGTTTATGAACAGTTTGAGAAAATTGACGAAAGTGAAGATGCACAATCCCTTCGGCAACGCATCCTTGAAAATTCAAGGCAGTATTACAAACAATGGGGTATTGGAAATGGAGATAAGGAATGATAAGGCGTCCCACTGACGCCGATGCAATGATAAGGCGACTGGGCGCTGGTCCGCGTCACCGACTTGTCGAAAAGCGACAATTTCTTGTCTTTTGATGATGAATACGATGACGACACGAATAATCCGCCGCCGGGATTGCCGGACTACGCCATTATTTCACGAGCGGCGACGGCCGCCACGAAAATCCGCGAGGAGAAAACCATGACGCTCGACGACCACGGCGTTTCAACCTGGAACGGCTCGTGGTCGAAAACCAGAAACAGCCGAGGGTTGTCGACGGGGGAGACATACAGCGGCCTCAGTGAAGATCCGTTGGCGTATTTGTACTCAAGCCATCACGACCAATTCGGCGAGTGCGTGGAAGAATGGACGGCGAGCTACAATTCCAACGGCACGCGGCCGGACGCCTCATACTCCTGCACGAACCCGCGCAAGGGCGATGCGATTCAATACCGCTTCGAAAATGGCGTGCGCGGTTTCGAGGGGGGATATGATGAAGACTGGGACGGGACGGTCAATTTGCCCTGGTGGCATTCGTCCGGCTCGCCGGTTCTCTATCTTAATGTTCCCAGCGACGGCGTCATCGGTCCCATCCACGGCTTTTCCGGCCCGGAGCCGCCGGTATTGTTGATGTGCATGTCGCCGGGGCGAAGGCGGGCAGTTGGCGGAAATCAGATCGGAAG